>CAZSNH010000265.1:0-4897 GCA_964607855.1 uncultured Hyphomicrobium sp.
GACTGGGATCGGCTCGCTGGTGCGGCCTCGAAGGCACCGACACAAATGGGAACCAGGTTTGGTATGCGCCCGCTAGCGGTTCGAGAACGCTATTCCGCTTCTCGGACCGCATCCGGGTCGACGCCAAAGACGTCATTTCGGCATTGAAGAAGGATGGATATGCTCTTGAGATCATTTCCGGGGATCGGGCTCGAAGCGTGCAAAGCCTGGCAAGCGAAGTGGGACCCATAAGATGGTCGGCATCAAATACGCCGACCCAGAAAATTGCGCGCCTCGAGGAGCTCACCGCGCAAGGCAAGCGGGTTCTGATGGTGGGAGACGGGCTCAATGATGCTCCGGCATTGGCGGCAGCGTACGCATCCATGTCACCCTCGACAGCCGCCGACATCAGCCAAACCGCAGCCGATGCCATCTTCCAGGGCGCGCACCTCGCCCCGGTTGCCGAGGCCCTTCGCATTTCCAAGGCCGCCCATCGCCTGGCGCTACAGAACTTTGCGCTCGCTATAGCTTACAACGTCGTTTTCGTGCCCCTCGCGATGGCCGGGCTCGTGACACCACTCATTGCCGCGCTCGCCATGTCTGCTTCATCCGTCACCGTCACCGCCAATGCGATGCGCATTCGAAGCCCATTGAAGGAGATCGCGCCATGACCTCTCTTGCCTGGCTTATTCCCATCGCTCTCTTCCTCGGTGGACTGGGGCTCGCCGCCTTTCTCTGGTCGCTGCGAGAGGGTCAGTTCGACGATCTCGACGGCGCATCCTGGCGTGCGCTCGACGATCGGGCGCTCGACTCCTTGAACCAGGACGGTGAAAACGTAACCCGGCGGACCAGCGGATAGCCACATGGACGGGCTTGCAACCGCACTGATCGGAGGATTGCTCCTCGGGCTCGCGGGGTCCGTGCACTGTGCCTGCATGTGCGGGGCGATCGCGTCGGGCGCCCTCTTCATCCTCAATCCAGCGACGCCTCGCGAGAGGCTGCGTGCCCTGCTCTTGCTGCAAGGCGGGCGGATTACCGTCTACGCTTTGGCGGGTGGCGCTGTCGCTTCACTCCTCACGATGGCCATCGATCCAGCACTGACCGCCAATTCCTACCGGCTGTTGCAATGGCTGGGGGCGTTTGTGCTCATGTGGATGGGACTGGCTACGGCCGGAATGCTGCCAAGAGCGGCAATTTCCGCCCTTGCCGGCGAGAGCGGGCTTGCCGTGCACGCCGGCCGCCTGCTCGCCCCCCTCAAGCGGCAGCGCACACTGGGCCCTCTCGCGCTTGGGTTCTCATGGGGGCTGACACCCTGCCCGCTCGTTTATGCGGCCCTCTTCTCGGCAGCGCTCATGGGATCATTTGCGAACGGTTTGGCGTGGATGCTGGGCTTCGGAGCCGGCACGCTGCCAGGCGTCATCGGTGCCGCGCTCGGCATCACGGGCCTTCCTCGTCTCGCCAAAAGCAAGACCACCGAAACGATCGCCGGTCTCGCTATCGCATTCCTCGGCTTTAGCAGTGTCTATTTCAATTGGCTGCCATCGGCGCTGATTTGCACGACCCCTTAAGCTCGACGCCACACATCGCAATCATGGTGTTGCCGGAGCCGCAGGCGCCGGTGGTGTATCGGCTGCCTTCGCGCCAGGCCCAAGTTCGGGCACGACGATGTCGTCGATGAGCTCAGAGCGCTTCTTCAGGAGTTCGCCGGCCTTGGTTTTCGGGAGTTTGAATTCCCAGCCCTTGGCACCGGCCGAAAAGAGTTCCGCGAACTTCTTGTGCTCGCCTTCGCCGGATGCCGACATCGAAAGCCAATCCCCCTCCGGCGTGTTGCGAATGGTATAGCTAACAACGAGACCGCCTTCACTTTCGAGCTTCACAGTCGAGACGTTGCTTCCAGAGGGCGTATCCGGGCTCTTGCGCACGTCTTCCATGTCGATGTTGGCAAGACTGTCGATCATATCCGGGATTGAGTTCACGAACTTCACCTGCTTGCCGGCGGGGATGTCTGTGAGTTTCAACTGCTTGGAGGCCGCATCCCAATCGATGATGAGGGGCTGCTCGCCGGGGATCTCGATCGTCACCTTCCGAATGCGGTCGACTTGTGTTTCAAAGATGCGCGTCTTCATCCAGCTCTTTGGATCGGCCGACACGTCGATCTCAGAGTTGACGAGCCAAGCCTGGGCGTCCCCGGGCTTGCGAATATACGTTCCGCCCTTGCCGCCACCGAATGCATTGGTCCGAACCCGGCCGACGATCATCTCGGCGAGGACCGAGTTCGAGGCATCCACAAGCTTCAGCAAGTTGGAAGCCGCTCCCTTCGATTGCGGATCCTCGACTTGAAGCACCTCGTAACGCTCGGGCTTCGTGGTCTTGTCCTCGGCAAGCTCGGCGTCCTGCAATGCGATGAGAAGCGTTCTTACCTTATCGGCGTTGGCCGGATACCCGTCACGCTCCTTCAAGACCCATGTCTTGTCCTTCAACTCAAGGGTGACACTCTTGTTGCCCTGGCTGATGCCGATGGTCGAAACCTTCGCCGCGTCCTTCCCGATGTTGGGAAAGAGCTTCGGATAATCGACGGGTTCCGTCCACGGCACGTGGGACGAGTAGGATACGATCGCGAGAACGAGCGAGCCGAGGGCGGCCAAGCCCAGTGCAGCGAAGTGGTTCGGCTTCATCAGGCGGATTTCCTCTCCTCGTCGCTAGTCTTCGTATTCCGGCGCCGGCGGGTCTCGAAATATGTCCATCCGAGACCCGCCAAACCGATGGCAGTCGGCACAAGCGCGATGTTTGCAAACTTGAGCCAGCCGTCGAGACGGTCGATATCGCGGCGCAGTGCGAGCTTCACGTCGCGCAGTTGACGGCGGGTATCAAGCATCTCGGCGCGGAACTTTTCGATCTCACTGCGTTCCCTGTCTGAAAGGATGGCCGCCCCACCTTCTCCGGCAATCTCGAGCTTCTGAATCTCGCTCTCAACCTCCTTGAGCCTCTTGGTGAGCGCCTGCTCCTTTTCGCGGAACTGCTGCTCGGAACGCCGGCGAATGTCGTCGACCATCGTGAACTTCCGGTCCTTAACACCGCGTCCTCGTAGCGCAATGAGATCATCTGTTCCGGTGAGATTTTCGAGAGCACCGAGCAGGAACGCCGCATTATGGGCCACCGGAACCTGCATCGGCTGTCCCATGATCTCGCGGGTTTGCACCCAGAACTGATCGGCGAGGAAATCCGTGTCCGCAATGATGATGGCGTTTATTTTGCCCGAGGCAACGTGCCCCTCGAGCGCCTTGGGATCCTTGGGAGCTGCGGGCGTTTTTGCCTTGTCGTCCTCGCTCTTGATGACGCCCGGATTCGCCGCTTCGTCGTCTTCGAGAGAAGGCTTGCCGTCAGGGAACGCCGACTTCGCCTCTCCGGTGATGCGCGCGGCGAGGGTGAGGCGCTTGCCTTCCGGCTTGTAGTTGCGAATCAATGCCAGGGGATCGGCACCCATGCCGACCTTTTCGGCTCCGATCTGCATGGCTTCGCTACTCGTGCGTACGAGAGGTGTAAACGTGATGCTCGCGCCATCCGCTTTGGAAAGACTGCCGGAAGACCCGAAGCTCAGTTGCTCAATACCACCCGAGAGAACATCACCTTCGTCCATGCTCGTCCTGTCGAGTGCCAGCCAGGCGACGAAATCGGTGACGAGGGGCTTATCGCCCTGGCGCGTGGGAAACTGGACGCGCCGCGCATGCTTGATGTCGGCGGCTACCTTCGTCGAGTCGTAATCGACACCCCAGCCCTTCAACATCTTCTTCAATATGCTCAGTCCCTTGCGATCCTGGGAGAGCAGCACGGCCTGCGCAGCTTCCGGCGTGGGATCGATGAGAACGAGAACTTTGCCGCCTTTCATAGCGTATTGGTCGATCGCATATGCCGTTGCAGGGCGAAGACCCGCCGGTTGGGCAATCAGCAGCACGTCGATGTTGTCTGGGATCTCTCCGCGCGCCTGATCCAGCATCTCAACCTCGAAAAACTCTTTCATCTGCTCGAGGATGAGCCAGGGTTGAAGTATCTGCTCGGTAATCGGCGCTTTGCCGCCCTGCAGCGGCAGGCTCGATAGCACGCCCACAACCCTCTTTTTCGACTTCGAGAGGCTGTGAATGAGCTTGGTGACGTCGTATTCGAGGAAATTCTCGCGATCGAGCGAGAAGAAACTGATCGTGCCCTGGTTGTCCGTTGAATTGTTGGCCGTGAGTCCGAAGTAGCCGAGTTCGCCTTCGTTGTTGAGACGCAGTCCTCTGAGGCCGCCGGCAACGGCCTTATCTTCTTCGTCCGAGAAGGGCTCGGGATCGTGGAAGGCAAGGCGAAGCTTGCCGCCCGATAGATCGCGGTATTGCTCGAGCATAGCGCGCACGCGGTCGAAGTAGCGGGCATAATGGGGCGCCAACTCGCCGAGCTTGCGCGAGAAGTAGAGATGCACCGTGACCGGCTCCTCGATGTTACGCAGGATCGACTTCGTGCCATCCGAGATTGTGAAGAGCCCCTCTTCCGTCAGATCGGCCTTGAAATTTCGCAATGAGATCGACGAAGTGAGATTGAGGGAAAGGAGAATGACGGCTGCGAGCGCCAATCCGCCCCAAGCAAGCGATTTGCCGCTCAGCTTTGATGCTTTGGTGAGCATCCAGTTCCAGATAGCCCATAATCCGGTATCGACAGAACGAGGCATCGGAATGCTCCTCAGGAAGCTTTTTTCTGTTCGATGGCGATCGTGTTGCCAACAAGGGCGAACACGATGATTGAGATGAAGAAGATAAGCGAAGGCAGGCCGACGACCCCGCGTGTGATCTGGTCGTAATGGGCAAGAACGCTCATCGACGAAACAGCCGAGACGACGCCCGCCGGCGCCCAGACCTTCAGCGTATTCTGCACGAGCTCAGTGCCG
>CAZSNH010000266.1:0-4890 GCA_964607855.1 uncultured Hyphomicrobium sp.
CCCCTTGAGCGCGATCAGCTCCCGATGCACCTCCCAGTACTTGCCTTGGATGCGAGCTGCGAGGGCAATGCGCGAGACGGGCTCCGACTCGTCGCGGATGATCGGCAAATCTGCGAGGACGACGCGGATATTCTTGTCCTGTTCGACAAGCTTGGCGACATCACCGAAGGCGCGTTTGCAGTAGCCGCAATTGTAATCGAAGAACTCGACGACCGTGATGTCGCCATTGGGATTGCCGGCAATCGCCGCGTTGGGATGGCGATAGATTTCTTTGGCATTCTCAGCAATCGCCGCTTTGAGTTTCTCCGCCTGCTCCTTCTCCATCTTGGCTTCGAGTGCACCCTGAATCTCAATGATGATCTCGGGATTGGCGATGAGATAGTCTTTGATGATCTTTTCAATCTCATGCTTCTGATCGGCCGAGAAACTGCCGCTTTCGCCGGCGAGCGCGCTCGATATCGCTTCTGTCGATGCCTTCTCGCTGCGATCCACGCCCCCGTACGACAGAAGTGCCAGGCCGCCCGCCGCAACGAGGGCTGGAATGGCCAGCAACGCCGCCGCGCGGCTCTTTCTCGATCGAGGCCGCGTTTCGAAATTTTCGGATGTCATGCGGAAATACCTTTGTTCAGATCCACAGGAGAGTGAGGCTTGGTGGCGGGTTCATGTTGGCGGCTTGTAGTTGATGATGTCGTCAGCTTTGACCCACTCGGGCGAGCCAGGTTTTAAACCGGCCTGGGCACGCTTGGCGAACTCCTGAGCTTGTTTCACGGCGCCAAAATAGAAGAGTCCCTGCGCCCGCGCCAGCTCCGACTGCGGGAGTAATCCCTTGTCATAATAGGCTTGCCCCAACATGTTGTAGGCCATGGCATTTTCGCCATCCCTTTGCAGCGACTTGCGCAATAGGGCGATCGCTTCATCGAGTGAAGCCTTGTTCTTGGTCTGGATAAGGGCCTGGGCGAGCTCGATAGCGATTAGGGGCGCCTCGTCCTTGGAGAGATGGAGCGCCTTACGCAGCGGCGGAATGGCTTCACTTGCCTTACCCGTCTTGAGCAGGATGTCACCCTTGACTTCCCAGAAATAGGGATTTGCGGGTTGCTCGCGAATGAGGCCATCGAGCTCTGCGATCGCGACTTCGAGTCCGCCCTGCCCGCCCTGCCGGAAGCGAGCGATGGCGCGGGCATAGCGTGCAGGAAGGCTCTTGTCGGTCGAAGGATAGCGATTGTTTACGAGAGCGGGGCGCTCGATATAGCCAGAGAGCTTGGCGCGCATCATGTCGTGACGATGCTGAAGCTCCGGCGGATCCTTCGCGGCAAAGAACGGACTTTGTTCGGCAAGTTTCTGCAGCCGGGCCAAGCGGTCGGTCGCCACGGGGTGGGTACGAGCGAAGGCGTCCTTGTGCCGGTCAGAAATATATTCCTGTTGTGCGAAACGGCGGAAAGTTTCGAGCATGCCGTTGCCCGACTGGCCGGTTGCGGTGAGATACTTGAGACCTGCCTGGTCAGCTGCCGATTCCTGAGAGCGCCGCTCCGAGGCGAGGCTTCGCGCAAGCAGATCCGGACCACCCTGCAACACGCCCTGGCCGGCGGCGCCGATACCCGTGTCGCCGGCGGCCCCGCCTGCCACCAAGAGGCCGATGCCGAGGATTTGAGCGATCAGCGCACGCGTTTGGTCTTGTTGGATGCGCGCGCGCAGGGCGGCCATGTGGCCGCCTGCAATGTGACCCGCTTCGTGGGCGAGAACGCCGATGACTTCATTCGGTGACTTGGCCGCCATCAGCGCGCCTGTGTGAATATAGACGCTGCGCCCGTCAACAACGAACGCATTGAAGGCATCGTTGTTGATAATGCGCACGCCGACGCGGCCCTGGCCGAGGCCAGCGGCACGGAAAATTGGTTGCGCATAGTCGTTTAGGAGCGCCTCGATTTCGGCGTCCCGAATGAGTGGCAGGTTTTGCGCGTGTGCCGCACCAGGAATTAGAGCCGCCAGACAGCCGACCATTGCCGCGAGAGCGTCTCGCGACTTTATTCGAACTCTCGCTAGTCTCGAATTCCTCAAACGCAAAAAACCTTATGCTCTCATTGTCATGGGTGTGAGAAGCGGTTTTGGCGCGACCCTAGATTGGGCCATCTCTACCGTCAACGCCGGCTTCGTTTGACGCAACGACGCAACCACGCACTCCGGCAGACAGTAAACATGCGCTCGCCAGAAACCAGTTGCTCGCATGAGCTTCACCGATTAGGGCAGCACAAAGGCAAACGTGCAGTCCGGGCGGATCAATTGGCAAAGTTGGAGAAAATTTAATGAGCCGGGATGAATGGCCCCACAGCGTCGCGGCCCACCCTGGGGCACAAACCGAGCTGCCGCGCCTGACCGCCCGGCGCAGCGAAATTTCAAGCTTCATTGTCATGGACGTCATGCGTGCAGCGGCTGTGGCGGAAGCCCATGGCCGGTCGATCATTCACATGGAGGTCGGGCAACCGGGCACGCCCGCTCCGAAGGCAGCCAGAGACGCCGTCGCGAAGGCGCTCGCCAGCGAGACGCTCGGCTACACGATGGCGCTTGGCATCGATCCCTTGCGCGAACGGATTGCGCGTCACTATCGCGAAAGCTGCGGTGTCACCGTTTCACCGGAGCGCGTCGTTGTGACCTCAGGGTCTTCGGCGGCCTTCGTGCTGGCATTTCTCGCCCTTTTCGACGTGGGTGATCGTGTGGGGCTGCCCTCACCAGGTTACCCTTGCTATCGCCATATCCTGACGGCGCTCGGGATAGGCTCAAGTGTCATCGAGACCAGCCCAGAGACGCGATGGATGCCGGCCGTCGAGCGGCTTTCGGAGGTGTTCGAGCGCGAACGCATCGCTGGCCTTCTCATTGCGAGCCCCGCCAATCCAACTGGCACGATGCTGACGCCCGATCGGCTCGCTTCAATTGCAGAGTTCTGCAAACAGCGCAGCATCTGGTTCATCTCGGATGAGATCTATCATGGTCTCACGTATGGGGAAGCCGCGCAGACGGCACTGCGCTATTCCGCAGAAGCGATCGTGATCAACAGCTTTTCGAAGTATTACTCGATGACCGGATGGCGCGTCGGCTGGATGGTGGTGCCGCAGGGCCTGGTAAGAACTGTCGAGCGCTTGGCACAGAACCTTTACATTTCTCCGGCTGCAGCCTCGCAAGTCGCAGCCTTGGCCGCATTCGATGCCACGGATGAACTCGAGGCTAACCGATCCGCATATGCCGCAAATCGCGAGCTATTGATGTCCGAATTACCCTCGTGCGGCTTCGACAAGCTTGCCCCTGCAGATGGCGCCTTCTACATCTATGCCGACGTCAGCCGGTACACGAATGACAGTCTCACCTTTGCGCGCCAGATGCTCGACGAGATTGGCGTTGCCGTCACGCCGGGCGTCGATTTTGACGAAGAACGCGGCGGACGCTTCTTGCGTTTTTCTTATGCCGGCACACTATCCGAGATGCGCGAAGCCGTGCGCCGCTTCAAAGGCTGGCCAAGGCTTGCAGCAAAATGAAATCGGCGCCTTAAAGGGCGCCGATCCATTCTAAGCCGGCAGATTTGAAGCGCCGGCAACTCAAGCGCGCGAACGCCGGCTACCGTGATGGAGTTTCACAAAACGATATCCGATGTCGACGTGGATATGATTCATTCCGGCATACGTCATGGTGCCGCCCGAGTGGTGGTTGGCGATCAGCCATTTGACAATGGCTGCCTTGCGCGGGCCGGCATTGAAATCAATGGCCTGTCCGTAGCGGTGCTTGGAAGGCTTGCCCGAGCCGGCAATAGTTGCGCCCGGACGGCAGGTCGAAACAATCTGAACCGGACCGAAATTTGCTTCGATTCGATCGAGAAGACTGCGTGCTGCCGAAGTAAGACAGGAGCGCGAGGTGCCGCCACCATGGGCGTGACCGCTCGAGCGGGCATAGCGCTTGCCCGACTTAGCGCTGCGGTGGCCATAGCGCGACTTGGATTTGGAATAGGCGTAGCGGGTATTGGACTCTACCTTGAAGTTGCGTCCGATGCTGGCGCGGATGATCGAGCCACCGTTGTGACTGGCTGCCCTCAGGTCACTGACTTTCTCATGCCGAGCCTCTGCGACAGTGGTCGCGAACACGGCGACGAATGCAGCAAATAACGCGGCGATAGAACGACTGATCATGGGTTACTCCCCTTCGTGTGCGTTGAAATTGTCCAGTGGTTTGATGAACCAGGAGCGATCCCGGGCGGGATCATCTGGACATCCAAGGTGAAATCCTGAGATCGTCTCTTGGGTAAGACGAGACAGGACCCCATCAGCACCTTGGGCCCGTGCGCGTTGCGGGCGAGAAGGTGAGAACGGCGTCTCGATCACTTCGGCTCCGCTTAGCGATTGGCTCGGGCAAGGCCTAGCGACAGGCGCTTACGGTCTTACTGCGATGAAAGCTATCGGGTGCGTCGACCCGTCTCTCTTTTATGAGAGAGGAGTAGATGTTGCCTGAGGGCAACAAACCTTTGATCTGAGCTGAAAAATAAGGAAAAAAGGCCGGGATGCCCCGGCCTTTCATGCAGAATAAGCAGATCTGCTATTCGCCACCGAGCTTCCTCTGCCACCAGCCTTTTCTAGCGGGAGCAGATGTGCCGGACGTATCGGAAACTTCTTTCGACGAGGTCTGATCTGGCGTTACCACGACACGTTCGAGGACCGGCTCTGACGACGAGCTGTTGCTGCGTGCTCGCGGCCGGGAGGCCGGCTGTTCGCGATCCGCAATCTCGATCGGCCGATCTTCGCGCGCGGATCGATTCGCCTCCGAGCCAAGTGGTGCTGTCACCGGAACGGCTTCTTTTGGCTCGGCTTCCTCCCGATGCGCCCTTTCGGGTGCAAATCCCGGTTCGGAGAAAGG
>CAZSNH010000267.1:0-1131 GCA_964607855.1 uncultured Hyphomicrobium sp.
GGTCACCATCGAGCAGGATTCGCTGGGCGGGACGGTTGCTCATTTCCCGCGCGGGAAGGTTGTGATGACCTCGCCAGCGACATTACCGATTGTCGGCAAGGTCAAATTTCGCGAGACGACCAAAGAAAAGCTGCTCTCGTTTTGGCAGCGGATCGTTCGAGATCATCATCTGCCCATCAATTACGAGGAGCGCGTCGACCGCATAGAGCCTCGCGACACCGGTTTTCAGGTTTTCACCACGCGAAACGCATACAAAGCCCGCGCGGTGCTCCTGGCGATCGGACGGCGTGGAACGCCGCGCCGCCTTGGAGTTCCGGGCGAGGAGCTGCCGAAAGTCGTCTATCGACTTTCAGATCCCGCGCAATACCGGGGTCAGCGTGTGATCGTCGTGGGCGGGGGAGACAGTGCCATCGAGGCCGCCGTAAGCATCGCCGAGGAGCCCGGCACTCAAGTCACGATCTCATACCGCAGCGAAGCGTTCGCCCGCGCCAAGATGAAGAACCGCAAAGCTTTGGAGCAGATTACGGCCTCCGGCCGGCTCGACGTGCGACTGAAGTCCAACATCAAAGCGATCGGGCCCAAGCACGTGGAGATCGAGCAGAACGGTTGGCTGGAAACGCTCGCCAATGACGCGGTCATCGTGTGCGCAGGCGGAATTCTACCTACCGGTTTTCTGAAGAGCATCGGCATCGAGGTGGAGACCAAGCATGGTAGCGCGTAGTTGCAAACTCACGATTTGTAGGCCTAGCAAACTCTTGGCGTTAATCTGGCTCCTTGCTGCATCGACAGGACTGGCCGCCGCGAACGAAAAGCAGCTTCCGGAGGTCGATTCTGCCGTTCGTCGCGCGGACTACAGCAGGGCTGCAACCATCCTCGCCAGCAAAGCGCGCGAAGGGATTGCGGAGGCCCAATACCGGCTCGCCGGATTGTACCGGATGGGGCGCGGCGTCGCACAGGACGATGAGCAGGCCTTCAAGTGGATGAAGGCAGCGGCACTCCAAGGGCACGTCGCAGCTTCGGAGCAATTGGGGCTCATGTATCACTTGGGCCGTGGCGTCGCGCGCAACGATTCCGAATCGCGCCGATGGCTGGAGAAGGCAGCGGCAGCCGGTTCGGACAGCGCTACCGCTT
>CAZSNH010000267.1:1141-4890 GCA_964607855.1 uncultured Hyphomicrobium sp.
CACGGACTTATCCGCGCCCAAGCTCAAAGCGGATAGCCTCGATCAACACGCTGACTCGGGGGGCTGGCGAACGGCAACCCTTACCAAGAAATCAACGCGACCTGCCGGCGAGAAGTCCCAGCTGCCATGGCGCAACGGTCTGCCAGCGCTCCTCGATGCTGCATGGCGAGGCCGTACCGAGGCCGTGCGCGCCCTCATCGAAAATGGAGCCGACCTCAATGCAAAAAATGGCAATGGCGATACGGCGCTCACGCTCGCGTCAGCGGCGGGGCATGTTGAGGTTGCAGCCTTCCTCATTGGCGCAGGTGCCGGTATCGATGAGTCGAATGCGGCAGGGGAGACGCCCCTGATGCTGGCTGCCGCGTCCGGTCAAGCTTCCATCATCGAACAGCTCGTCGCCAAAGGCGCCGATGTCAAGCGCAGGGACAAGAGGGGAGCTACGAGCCTTGCGCATGCGGTTCGCGATTGCCGCGAGGCTGCCGTTAGTGCCCTCCTCAAGGCAGGTGCCGCCGCTGGAGAAACGGGATCTGACGGGAAGCCGTTCATTCTGCGGGCTGCCGGTCAATGCGACAGCAAGATTCTGGCAATGCTTCTCGATCACGGTGCCACGATTGAGGCCAGCGATCAACGGAAGCGCTCCGCACTCTGGATTGCTTCGGAGCATGGAAATATTTCCGCCATAGAGGCCTTGCTGGCGCGAGGTGCAAATGTCGATGTCATGGACACCGACGGCATGACGCCGCTCGTTGCGGCCCTGGAGCGCCGCAACCTCGAGGCTGCGCGCCGCCTCATCGCAGCTGGTGCCGACGCGTCGAGGGTGCCACCGTCTGGAAATTCGGCGCTCATGCTCGCCGCGCGCGCCGGAGATGAAGACTTGACGAAGCGGCTTCTTGCAGCCGGCGCTCCGCTGGATGCCCGCAATCGGCAGGGAATGTCGGCGCTCATGCTTGCCGCCGAGGCCGGGGCTGCAAACGTGGTTTCCGTGCTCCTCGAGGCAGGCGCCGATCGCAGTTTGCGCAATAGAAAACGGGAGCGAGCGGCCGACATTGCTGCGGCCGCTGGCCATTCTAAGCTGGCAGAGTCATTACACTGAGCGCGCGCCCCCTCTGCGCGAGATGTCTCCCGCTCCAGCAAGAGATGCCAGAAAAATCTTGGCATCTCTCGCGGCGAGCCACTCGAGTGTGATCAGTTTGCGAAGAGGAAGTCCGAGGCACTGATATTAGCAGATGCCCCGTTCACCAATCGCAAAGTTCCATCCGTATCGATTGTAACGAGTAGGTCGGCTCCATCTGCGGCCCAGGTGATGGCACCACCGAGATCGGCGGCAGTAAGACCGAGCGCACTCACATCGATTAGATCCTGCGCTCCGGCCCCTCCATTGGCGTCGAAGTTGGTGACCTTATCGTTGCCGAAACCGGCGGCGACTATGATGGTATCGTTGCCGGACGAGACAACAAGGACATCATCGCCGACACCACCCGTCAACACGTCACTCCCGTCTCCGCCGTTCAGCGTATCATTACCGGCGCCTCCGATTAATGTGTCGCTGCCGGCACCGCCACTGAGGACATCATCGCCCAGTCCGCCAACGGCATTGTCTCGACCGCTGCCCGACTGAAGCACCACGCGATGCGCAGAGGTGAGCGCGGTAACGTCGACCGTGTCGGTACCGCCACCACCAGTGACCGTCAAAGTGGCTGGATTGAGGATGCCGGTGAAGTCGCCGTTCATGAACACGGCGTTTGTCCCACCCCCGACGTTAAAGCTGAGCTCCTCGATGTTATCGAGCTCGGCGATGACAGATGTGGTGCTGCCAACCGTGCGTGTGATGACGATCTCCGTATCGGCATTGAATGTCGTCCCCAGCGATGAGGCCAATCCGGCATTCTGACCTTTGGTCATGGCGTAGACATTAAAGGTCTCGGACGAATTGTTGCCGTTCACCTGGAAGGTATCGCCGGTTGCGCCGTTGGTGCCGCCGTCGACGAAGTCGCGGCCGTCGGTGCCGCCGCCGCCATTGGCGTTCCAAACGATGGTGTCGTCGCCGCCGCCCGCAAAGACGATGTCGTTGCCGGTGCCGGCATCGAAAGTGCTGCCGGCACTATTGCCAACGAGGATGTCAGGGGTGGAGGAGCTGTCATCACCACTGATAGTTCCGACGGTGTCTCTCACGACCGGAACGTTAGCCGTATCGGCGCCCGTGCCCGTGTAGGTGAACGAATTGTTGGTGCCGTCGGTATCGGTAATGTCAACGCCGCCAGCTGCGAGCACTGCGGTGAAGCCGCTCGAAGATTCCTTCACCGACGTTATGTCGAGTGCACTGTCTAGATCAGTGTCATTGGCCAGTAAAGCCCACTTCGGAATTGTAAATGTACTGCCGTCAGAAATGTTGGTGACCACCCTTTCGTTGTTTGCCACCATCGGATCGTCAACTGCGGTGATGTTGACCGTGGTCGTAGCTACGTTACTTAACCACAGTCCGTCGTTCACCGTCACCTCGATGGTGCGAGGTGTCGTATCGGGATTGTCGGACGTATTTGAGAACGTCACACGCCCGATCGCCGCCTGATAGGCCGCGCGCGAAGCCGTGCCCGTCAAGGTAAGCGTGATCTGACCGGCAACAGACGTGTCGATGCTGCCCGAAATCCCATCACCTCCAATGCCATTCTCGGCGAGCACGTCGCCGGCCTTGGCATTCGTCAAGACGATCTTAGCCGAGGCTATCGTGGCGCTGTCGTCCGCAATCGTCGGGTCGGCCGCAATGGTGACCGCAGGCCCGTTCTCGACAAAGTTGGTGGAGTAGTTGTTCCCGGGGCTTCCGGGTTTGGAAAAGGCGAGATCGACATTGTCGATGTAAAGGTTCTCACCGTTCCCCCAGCCGCTCACTGCCGCAAATCGTATGGCAGAACCGGCTCCGATCTGGGCCGCCGTCAGGGCCTGCGAGAAGTTATAAGTGCCGTTGGCAGCGCTTCCCGCAAGCGTGCCGATGGTGTCCCAAGTGCTGCCATTGAAGGCCTGCACCAGGACATCCTCACCCGTATCACGGTCGTCCTCCTCCCAGGTGAAGCTGAGGGTCGCTGAGGCCGCTCCGGTGAGGCTGGCGGCACGAGTGATCAACTCGTTACCGTCCGTGCTGTCGCCGAAATGCAGGCGCCCACCCGTGACGTTGATGTCACCCCCGCCGGAGCCGCCACCGTCGTTCGTCTCGGTCCAGCTGCCCGACCAGTTCTTACTTCCATCATTGCCGGAGTACCCGCTCGGGCTGAAGTCATCAGCGAAATTGCCATTTGCAGGAGCATCAAGGTCAAGCACTGGTGGGGTTGCCATGACCGAAATCTTCTGGTCGGCGAACTGGGCCCACTCCATGTCGATAAGGATATCGGTTCCGTCGAAGTCGGCAGTCGCCGGATCGCGCGTATCCGTCACCTTGAGCGCATTGACATAGCCGCCGTAGGTGATGGTCTCGAAGTCGTAGTCGGCAAGGTTGCCTCTGAAGATGGCCGTATCAATGCCAGCGCTTCCGGTCTCGCCGAGGAAATGGCCGAGATCGACCGCTGCGGAGGGATCGTAGTCTGGCCGGTCATCGCCGGTACCCTTCCAGTTGCCAACGACACTCGCATAGCCCTTGTCGACCGTCATGTCGCCGCGCACGGCGACGCTATCGCCAATAAGGACGTCGTCGCCGCCAAGGCCGGTCAGGATGTCGTTACCGGCGCCGCCAACGAGCATGTTGTTGGGCCCGTTGCCGG
>CAZSNH010000268.1:0-4887 GCA_964607855.1 uncultured Hyphomicrobium sp.
CCAGCGGCGCCCGTCCGCCGAGACGGTGAGCGAGGACTGCGTTCGGGGAACAAAGCCGGGCGTACGTGCCCGCGCTGCCGCACTCATGCGGCCATTGCAATTCCACTGCGGGAAGCCGCCACCGGCGGCAGACCCAAGCACCCTGATGAGCATGTTTCGACTTTTTCTTGATCAGGGCAGCGCGACTTCGCCGAAAGCGGCGCCGCAAACAGCGACGGCGGCCGAAGCTTCGACCGCCGCGCCAGAATTATCGCGTCACACGTGGACGGATATCCGTTAGATGATGTCGATCTCGGCCGGCAGGTACGAGGTAACTTCGAGGCCGACTTCCTGCTCACGAACGGCGGGCTTGGTCCAGATCTTCATTGCTGTTCTCCCAGAATTCGACAAGCTGACTTCAAAATGGAGACCCAATCTTGGGTTCTCGGCACCGGTCCAGGATCGCTTGTTAGCCCGTCCGAGTTGGCGTTGAGTAACCACGCTCATGCCTCGATCTGCAAGTAAATTACGCTCACGAATTCGTGTGAGCCAAAGCACCAATTTCCGAGTGCTGACCTCGTGTTACGGTGGTCGAGCGGGGCGGCTCAAGAGTGTCATACGTATACAGAAATATTAACGTCGATCGTTTTCGATCTGCTTTGACACCGAGATTTCCCGCAGAAGCTGCCGCGATTTCACAAAGAGTGTATTGAGCTTCAAGCAAAATCAGCATTCTGTTCTATCGCGCGGCACCGGAATGGAATTGCATTGCTTTCTGCGGGGCGTATGCGCTTCAATAATAGAATTGTGTTCTAATTTCCGCTATAGACGGCCGCCGCAGTCGCGTCCGCGGTGAGGAAAGGCTAATCGAGATCGGAAAATGCACTCCCCGTATAGAAGCGTCCGCGGGTTACAGGCTTCTCGCTGATCCACACCTCGCCACTGAAGCAGGATCTGAGATCGAACAAGGTTGGAAGGCATGACGGACCAACATGTGGGTATGGCAAGCACGGGCAAGGTTGCCCTCATCGGCTGCGGGCCCGGTGATCCGGAACTGCTGACGCTCAAGGCTCAGCGCTGGATCGCCTCAGCCGATGTGCTCGTTACCGATCGCCTCGTGAGCCCGGAGATTCTTGCCTCGGCAGGTCAGGCTGTCGAAATTATTGATGCCGGAAAAGAGCCCGGCGGGCGTGCCATCTCGCAAGACGAGATCAATCGCATCATGGTGCGCGAAGCCTTGAAGGGTCGCCGTGTCGCACGGCTCAAGGGTGGTGATGGGTTTGTCTTCGGGAGAGCCGCAGAAGAGATGGCAACCCTCAGAGCGGCCGGCATCGAGGTCGAAGTCATCCCGGGCATCACGGCAGCCCATGGGTGTGCCGCGAGCGTAGCGTTGCCGCTGACCCTGCGCGAGAGTATTCGTCAGTTTTCGCTTGTGACGGGGGCAACTGCCTCGGGAAAGGTCGACCTCGACTGGGAGGGCCTGTCGCGCCGCGGTCAGTCGTTCGCTGTCTACATGGGTGTGGCAAGCGCCCCTTACTTGCGAAAGAAACTGTTAGGTGCCGGCGCCGATTCCGCGACCTCCGTGGTGATCGTAGAGAACGGGACACTTGCAACCGAACGTGCAATTCTGACCACACTCGATGACCTTGTCTTGGCCTTGAAGGAGAGGGCCATCGTCGGCCCGGCGATTATTTTCGTGGGTCTCAGCTGGGAAGCGGCAAATCTGACGGTACCTGCGAAAGTGGACGTTTTTTCCCGTCCGGACAGTTATGATGAAATTGAAATCGATGAGGCACAGGAATTGAGGAGGGGCGCGTGACGGCCGTTCCATTTCTACCCAAGAATGCGCCGTTCACGGCCGAGGACATCAAATTCCTCGATCAGCTCGTACAGCGTTCCACACCTCTGCAGAGAAGCTGGCTTTCGGGGTTTCTTGCCGGCCTCGACGCGGCACAGGCACCATCATCCGCCTTACAGCCGGCAGCGCACGCAAAACCGCGTGTACCGCTCACTATTCTTTATGGCAGCGAGTCGGGCAATTCCGAGGGCTTGGCGTTCAAGGCAAAGAAGCTCGCGGCGAAACTCAATTTCGATGCGCGTGTCGTCGACATGGCCGACATCGAACCGGCAGCGCTCGCGAAGGTCAAGAACCTCATCGTTTACATTGCGACCTGGGGCGAAGGCGATCCACCGCAGCGCGCCGCCGACTTCTATAAGGCGCTCATGTCCGATGGTGCCCCGCGCCTCGAAGGCATGCGTTTCGCGGTGCTCGGTCTTGGCGATACGGCGTATGTGAACTTCTGCGAAACCGGCAAGCGCATCGATGCACGACTCGAAGCGCTGGGTGCCAAACGGGTCGCCGACCGCGTTGATCTCGATCTCGATTTTGCGAAGGCCGCGGCCGCATGGACCGACAAAACGCTCGAGGTATTTGCACCGGCAGATGCCGCGTCGGCAACCGTCGTGCATGTCGATTTCAAGGGACCTGCTACAGCAGACGAGCTCGAAGAACCGGTCTACACGGCCGACAATCCGCTCGAAGCCGAAATATTGAGCCTTATCAATTTGAATGGTACCGACTCGACGCGCGAGACGTGGCATGTCGAGCTGCAGGCCGATGTCCCCGACTTCACATACAAGCCCGGCGCGGCAATCGGCGTAATCCCGGAGAATGATCCGGCGCTTGCGGCCGCCCTCGTCGAGGCGGTCGGACTGGGATCGGATGTGGCTCTCGCCCTCAAGATTGCAAAGGGCTACGACATCACCACGCTCTCGCGGCCGGTGATCGATGCCTACGCCAAGCTCACGGGCCGCAAGGACGTGGCCGCACTTCTCGACGGCGACACGTTCGCCAAGTACGCCGAAGATCGGCAGTTAATTGATCTCTTCGCAGAACATCCCGAAAAGCTCACCCCCGAGCAGCTCATCAAGCTTCTGCGTCCGCTTCCCGGACGGCTCTATTCTGTTGCCTCTTCGCTTTCTGCCCACCCGGGCGAGGCCCACCTGCTCATTGGTGCGGTGCGTTGGCAGAGCCACGGGCGCAAGCGCGCGGGCGTGGCATCAAGCTATTTCGCCGATCGTCGCAAGGTGGGCGACAAGGTGCAGATTTATGTCAAGCCGAACCGCCACTTCGCTCTTCCCGACGACGGCAACCGGCCGATCATCATGATCGGAGCCGGCACCGGCGTTGCGCCGTATCGCGGCTTCGTCGAGGAACGTGTGTCTGCGGGTGCAAAAGGCAAGAGCTGGCTTTTCTTCGGCGAGCGCAATTTCACGAACGACTTCCTCTACCAACTCGAGTGGCAGGATTACTTGAACGATGGCGCACTCTCCCGGATCGACGTCGCGTTCTCGCGCGACCAGCCCGAGAAAATCTACGTGCAGCATCGCCTGTGGCAGCAGCGGGCCGAGCTCGTAAAGTGGATTGAGGAAGGCGCCCACATCTACGTGTGCGGCGACGAGAAGCGCATGGCGAAGGACGTCGATGCGACGCTGGTCCGGATCCTCGCTGAACCGCTCAAGGGCGAGGAGGAGGCCGGCCGCGCCAAGCTCAAGGAACTGACGAAGGCCGGTCGCTATCAGCGCGATGTCTATTGATGGACAAGCGGCCCCGTGACGCCGAGGATTTGAAATGAGCGAAGACAAACGCGCACGCAACGAGTTCATCAAGGAGAATAGCCGCTACCTGCGGGGCACTATTGTCGACGGGTTGAGCCATGTCGAAACGGGTGCCATCGCCGAAGACGATACGCAGCTCCTGAAGTTCCATGGCTCCTACATGCAGGACGACCGTGATCATCGCGGCGAGCGGGCAAAGAAGAAGCTCGAGAAAGCTTATTCCTTCATGATCCGGCTGCGCATTCCGGGCGGCGTGGTGTCGCCAAAGCAGTGGCTGCAGCTCGACGACATCGCCATGACCTACGCAAACCACACGCTGCGCATCACGACGCGAGCGACATTCCAGTTCCATGGCGTCATTAAGTCGAACCTGAAGCGCACCATGCAGGCCATCAACGCCGCGGCCCTCGACACCATTGCCGCCTGTGGCGACGTCAATCGCAACGTGGTGTCGGCAGCCAATCCGTTTCTCTCCAGGGCGCATATGGCCGCATATGATCTTGCAAAGCATATCTCCGACCACTTGCTGCCGCGGACCGGGGCCTATCACGAGATCTGGCTCGATGGTGAGAAGGTGACCGAGAAGGGCGGCAAGGCGGCCCCTGAAACCGAGCCCCTCTACGGCACGCACTATCTGCCGCGCAAATTCAAGACAGTGATCGCGGTGCCGCCCGATAACGACGTCGACATCTACGCGCACGATCTCGGCTACGTCGCCATCGTCGAAAAAGGCGAGGTTGTCGGTTGGAACGTCACCGTCGGCGGCGGCATGGGTATGACGCACGGCGAACTGGACACCTTCCCGCGCACGGCAGATGTGCTCGGCTTCTGCACACCCGATCAGGCTGTTGACGTCGGCGAGAAGGTGATGACCGTCCAGCGCGACTGGGGCAATCGCGAGCTCAGGAAGAACGCGCGCCTCAAGTATACCATCGAGCGGGTCGGCTTAGACAAGTTTCGCGCCGAGGTGGAGAAACGCCTTGGCTACAAGCTCGGCAAGCCACGCCCCTTCAAATTCAATTCGACGGGCGATGTCATCGGCTGGCGTCAATCAGAGGAGGGCAAGGGAGCTGAGAAAAAATGGCACCTCACGCTCTACGTTGAGAACGGCCGCATCAAGGACACCAAAACGATGAAACTGCGCTCTGCGCTGCGCAGCATCGCCGAAATGGGTGGTCTCGATTTCGTCCTGACCGCGAACCAGAACCTCGTGCTCGCGAACGTTTCGGCCAAGGCGAAAGCAAAAATCGAGGCCATTCTCAAGGATGCGGGCGTGCCGCTCAGGGCTTC
>CAZSNH010000269.1:0-4863 GCA_964607855.1 uncultured Hyphomicrobium sp.
AAGAAGGTATCGAACGCTATAGGGATCGTCCGTTGGACCGAGCGCGGCGGTGGCATAGGATAGCCCCGACGTGTAGCCGGCGGGGTCGGGCTCTTGAGGCAAATAGCAGATGCGAGCGCCGGGATGGGCAAACCGCTCGCCTTTATCGGGCTCGATGAGCCCGGCGGCGATTCTGAGAAGAGAGGATTTCCCCGAGCCATTCCGACCGACGAGGCAAATGCGGTCGCCGGGCGCGATTGTCAGTTCGGCTCCGCTGAGCAATGGCAGGCGGCCAAAGGAAAGGTGAATGTCTTTGAGCGTCAGAAGGGGCGGCGCCACTGGAATTTACGTGCTTGCTGGTCCGGTGAATCGGGAAGGCTGTTTAGCGCGATAGCCGCCTCGGGTGCAAATACCGCCTCGATGGCATTCCTTTTGCTGCCTCGACTCAGGGGCTGCGGTCCATGTAACACACTCCGACGCCTCTCGACCGCCACTCACAAAGGACATGCCTATGGCCCGATTGCTCTACGTTGAAGCCTCTCCGCGCAAAGAACGTTCCGTTTCGATTGCTGCAGCTTCAGTCTTTCTCGAGGCGTATCGAAACGCAAATCTCGGAGACATCA
This sequence comes from uncultured Hyphomicrobium sp., assembly GCA_964607855.1. GTDB lineage: Bacteria > Pseudomonadota > Alphaproteobacteria > Rhizobiales > Hyphomicrobiaceae > CAZSNH01. The sequence goes on from CAZSNH010000269.1 coordinate 603, forward strand.
TCGATGTCATGGACATCTGGTCCGAGGCCCTTCCGCAGCTCGATCAGGCGGCCTACGGGCGGAGCTTCTGACGGCGGAGTTAGGTGGCTTGGAACTTGCTTGCCAAGCGCGGTGCGACACATGACCTACGCTTTTTACTGAGCAGCAGAAAGAAAGGCGCCAGATGCGAAAGGACGTTGAGTTTAAGGCCGAGGACGGCACTGTGCTTCGCGGCTGGCAATTCCTTCCCGGTTCGGGTGCCGGGATTTATCCAACCATTGTCATGGCGCACGGCTTTTCAGCCGTCAAAGAGATGTATCTCGATAAGTTTGCTGAACATTTTGCCGATCACGGGCTCGGCTCTATCGTTTTCGACCACCGCAATTTCGGGGCCAGCGATGGCACGCCGCGCCAGGAAATAGATCCCTGGATGCAGGTGAGCGACTACCGGGATGCGATCACGTTTGCCGAGACGCTTCCCAACGTCGACGCGAAGCGCATCGGGATCTGGGGATCGAGTTACAGTGGTGGCCATGTGATCGTCGTTGGCGCCATCGACCGGCGCGTCAAATGCGTCTCGGCGCAGGTTCCCCTGATCAGTGGTCACGCCAACGCTCGCCGTCTGATCCGGGCCGACTTTTTCGCAGGATTTCATGCTGCATTGCAAGAAGATCGGCGCAACCGTTATCAGGGCAAAGCGCCTGCGATGGTGCCGGTCGTCGCTCAGAACCCGCTTGCTCCTTCGGCGCTGCCCACGCCTGACTCGTGGAAGTGGTTCACGGAAACAGGCGCAACGCGCGCGCCCTCGTGGAAGAATGAAGTCACTCTGAGATCCGTGGAGATGTTTTTGGAGTACGAGCCCGGGGCTTATCTACCCTTCGTGAGCCCGACACCGCTGCAGATCATCGTCGCGCTCGACGATCACCTCACTGTTGCGGACGAGGCGCTTGCTGGATACGAACGCGCACTTCATCCGAAGCGCCTCATTCCGCTCAAGGGCGGCCATTTCGACGCCTATATCGCGGGTTTCGAAGAGGCTTCGAGTGCGGCGTCCGACTGGTTCAAGCAGCACTTGCTGGACTAAGCCGAAGCACATAAATAAAGACAGCGCGGCTGTCAAAACAGGGTCTCAGATATGCTCCGCAACCTTGAAACGGCACGCGGCTGGAAGCTCGGAGCTATGCTTTGCGCCTTGGCAGCACTGGCCTTCTTCGCGCAGAGCACGCGCGCCCAAGACGAAATCAGTGAGGTTGATACAGCGATTATCGTCTCTGTCGACGTCTCGAGTTCGGTCGACCAGCGGCGTTATTTGCTGCAGATGGAGGGTATCGCAGCGGCCTTGCAGGATCCTGAGGTTCTGAACACGGTTCTGAGCGGTCCGCAGGGCAAGATTCTGTTCTCGATGGTAACCTGGGCCGACAAGTCGAGATTCATCGTCCCGTGGACCGTGATTTCGAGCAAAGAGCAAGCCATCTCGCTCGCCGATAAGGTGCGGAATCTACCTCAGGATTCAGGCGAATTCACTTGTCTTGCACGCATGTTGCGTTACGTGGCAGACAAAGTCGTCGCCCGCATGCCGGTGAAGGCGAACAAGATTGTCGTCGATGTGTCTGGCGATGGACCGGACAACTGCAATACGGGAACACTCATCGATACGGCGAAAAGCGATCTCTTCGCCTCAGGTGCCACGATCAACGGCTTACCCATTCTGGAAGGCGCCGATGCCGCCACGATCGAGGGCTGGTATCGCGATAATGTTATTGGTGGCCCCGGCTCCTTCGTAATGGCCGCACAGGGCTACGACGACGTCGCGCGTGCGTTCCGCCAGAAGTTCGTCATCGAGGTGAGCGAAAGCCTCCCGGTAAATTCGAAGCTGCGCTGAGCGAGGCCGGTGACGGCCGATCAAAATCCGCCGTGAGTTCTTCGCACCTGCAATAATCGAGCTGGCGGAATTTCGCGCCCGCGAATGAGCGGGGCTTTCTCGGACTAATCCAAATCCTGGTTCACCTTGGTGTTGAAATTCGCTGCTGCGACACCTGTCGCAGTAACGGTCGTGCGGAATGCGACACGCCGTCAAAACACCGGGAATCTCTGCACAAGTCAGGGCGCGACGACTTGGCATGCGGATTGCGTTTCTAACCGCCTGAGGGGGCCTCGTCACAAGCGGGGCTCTGGGAATTCGTGCCGGTGCAGATTTCATCGCCCCGGTCATTACGGAAGGCTACCAGAGACTAGCAGGCAGAGATCACCTGTTAGCGCTGGAAACTCGAGTGTACTGAAACACCCAAAAGATCTCACGAAGGAGGAAGCTGATGAAACTAGCAAAGACACTGGCCGGATTGGCGACTGTGTCCGCTGCAGTGGGGGGCCTTGTGATGCCCGTTACAGCTGCGGAATGGACCGCCGTTACGGACGAGCGCCTGCTCAACGCCGACAAGGAAAAAGACAACTGGTTGATCTACTCGCGCACCTATGACTCTCAGCGGTTTAGCCCGCTCGATCAGATCAACACAGGTAACGTTGCAAAGCTGAAGCCCAAGTATCAGATCTCGCTTGGCAGCCTCGAAGGACAGAACGTGACGCCGTCGGTCAACAACGGCACGATGATCGTTGCTGTGTCGAGCGAATACATCGACTCCTATGACCTCAGGACCGGAAACCGCAACTGGCGCTATGAGATCAAAGTTCCGGCGGATGCCACTCAGTTTGCCTGCTGCGGCAAGCTCTCTAAGGGTGTCGCGCTTCATGGGGATAAGATCTATGCGCTCACGCTGGACGCCCGCGCCATCGCGTTGAATGCCAAGGACGGCTCACTGGTTTGGGAGAAGACCCTCGAAGACTACAAGGCCGGCTATACCTTCACGATGGCACCCACCGTCGTCAAAGGTAAGGTTCTCGCTGGCTTCGCCGGCGGCGAGTTCGGCATCGTCGGCCAGATCGTTGCTCTCGACGCAGCAACGGGTAACGAAGTGTGGAAGCACTCCACAATTCCCCAGCCTGGCGAAGAGGGCTACGACACGTGGGGCAAGGATTCAGCCAAGTACGGTGGCGGAGCAGCATGGCTCACGACGTCATTTGATCCCGAATTGAACCTGACGTTCTGGGGCACTGGCAACCCGGCTCCCTGGAATGCCGATATGCGCCCTGGCGACAACCTGTTCTCGAACTCCACGATCGCTCTCGACGCAGATACGGGTAAGCGCAAGTGGTACTTCCAGCACGTTCCAAATGATGCCTGGGACTGGGATTCGATGAACGAGAAGATCCTCGTCAACCTCGACGGAGGCAAGACGAAGGCGCTTATCGACACCCATAAGAACGGCTTCATGTACGTGAACGATCGCGCCACCGGTAAATTCATCAAGGCCATCGAGGTTGCCCATACCGATTGGGGTACGGTCAACAAAGAAGGCAAGATGGAAGTCAAGGAAGGCAAGCGACCGGGCGTCAACATCAAGTCCACGTTCTGCCCGTCATACTTCGGCGGCAAGGACTGGGCGCACATGTCCTACAACCCCGCGACGTCCATGGCCTTTGTCCCAACGCTTGATATGTGCGTGACCCTTCACCACGAGGAAACCACCTACAAGAAGGGCACGATGTATCTGGGCGCCGGCGGCGAGATTTCCACGCCCGGCAAAGGTGAACTTGTGGCCGTCGATGTTCAGGGCGGTAAGGTTGCCTGGCGCTGGCCAAATCCCTCGCCGCTGCAATCTGGAAGCGCACTCGCCACTGCAGGTGGCGTCGTGTTCGTCGGCACGCTCGAAGGCGACCTCGTTGCTCTCGACCAGAAGAGTGGCAAGGAGCTCTGGAAGTATCGCACGCCTTCCGGCATTGTCGGAGGGGTGATGTCCTACGGCCTCGATGGCAAGCAGTACATCGCTGTTGTATCGGGTTATGGCGGCGCATTTCCGCTCTGGGCCGGTAAAGGCGTTCCTGATCACATCAAGAACAATGTGAACAAGGGCGCCGTTCTCAATATCTTCGAGCTTGGCTCGTAAGCCCAAACCTCACCATAATGGCCGGGGGAAGGCTCAGCCTTCCCCCGGCTCTGTGTCTCAATCTCGGAGAAAATAATGTTCAGCCCGGGTTTCAGGTCTCTGCTTGGTCTACTCGCGGGTATCACAACGGTTCTTGTATGTGGCGAAGCCGTTGCCCAACAAAGGACCGTTGATCGCATTCAGCGCTTAGGCGCGATCACGGTGTGCGCCGATCCCGACCGTCTGCCCTACTCGAGCTCAAAGCTCGATCCGCCAGGATTTGACATCGAGTTCGCCCTGGA
>CAZSNH010000270.1:0-4832 GCA_964607855.1 uncultured Hyphomicrobium sp.
GTTTAGTCTGTCTTATCCGGGCGTGGCGCATTGCGGAGCGAATTGCGAGCGCAGAAGCGCAAGGATCGGCAATGGCGGAGGCCCCCGCCGACGGCCTGACCGTTCGGGAGCTCGCTTCGACGGCGCGGAAGTTCGATCCGGCGGAGATCGATCGCAGCGGTCGCACCAAGCACGTGGATGACGTACGGTATTTTTCGCACAAGTGATTGAGGGCTGGCGGCCCCGACTCAGGCTCAAGTGGAGGTGTCCAACCGAACCACGAGAGCAAGAGAAGGAAGCCACCATGACTGAGGAGCATACGCCGATTCCGGGGCCGCTCAACAACGTGATCCGGATCGACGACTAACGGATCAAGGGACATCTGGACCGGGTTGTCCGGGGCACGGTCGAGGAGACGCTGAACTCTCTTCTCGACGCCGAGGCGGACCGGCTTTGCAATGCCCAGAGATACGAACGGACTGAGGCCCGTCGTGATACCCGGGCCGGCCATTACGAGCGCAGCCTCGAGACCAAGGCCGGCGAGGTGACGTTGAAGGTGCCGAAGCTTCGGCGTCAGACGTTCGAGACGGTGATCATCGAGAGATACCGCCGCCGCGAGGCCTCCGTCGAGGAGGCGCTGATCGAGATGTATTTGGCGGGCGTGTCGGTCCGGCGCGTGGAGGATATCACGGAAGCTCTTTGGGGCACGCGAGTGTCGCCATCGACGGTTTCCGATCTCAACAAGAAGATCTACGCGACGATCGAAGCCTGGCGGAACCGGCCGATCACGGGCGAACATCCGTATGTCTATCTCGATGGCATCGTGATGAAGCGGAGCTGGGCGGGCGAAGTTCGCAACGTTTCGCTGCTGGTGGCAATCGCGGTCAATGGCGAAGGATATCGCGAGATTCTGGGCATCGTGGAGGGCGCCAAGGAGGACAAGGCCGGCTGGTCTGGCTTCTTGAAGCACTTGAAGGAAAGGGGTTTGCAAGGGGTCCGGCTGATCGTCTCGGACGCCTGCATCGGGCTCGCCGAGAGTGCGGCCGAGTTCTTTCCCGAGGCGGGGTGGCAACGATGCGTGGTTCATTTCTACAGGAACGTGTTCAGTCACGTTCCGCGCCCGAAGATGCGGGAGGTCGCGGCAATGCTGAAGGCGATACATGCTGCTGAGGATGTGCAAGCGGCGCGAGAAAAGGCTCGGCAGGTAGTGGCCAAGCTGCGCGAGCAGCGGCTCGCCAGGGCTGCCGAGCTCGTTGAGACGTCGATCGGCGAGACGTTCGGCTACTACGCGTTCCCCGAAGAGCACTGGCGAAGGATCAGGACGAACAATCCGCTGGAACGCATCCTGCGCGAGATCCGGCGTCGCACGCGGGTCGTCGGCGCGTTCCCCGATGGGCAGTCGGCCTTGAACCTGGCCGCCGCGAGGCTCAGGCACATCGCCGGCAGCGAATGGTCGACGAAGAGGTATCTGTCGATGGACTTTCTGAAGGATCATCAGATGACGAACGCTACCGCCTGAGCCCGGGCCGGGCGCCGCTCAGCCAACTTCAAATGTGCGAAAAGTTCTGGACACTACCAGCACGTGCTGCCGATCCAGGTCGCGGTGTTTCCGCTCGCTGTTGTGATTCTCGCCAATTTCCTCTTCTTTCAGCTTGTTCTACCTAGCATCGACCCATCGTTCCTTGCCGATCCCAAGTGGGGCGGGACTATTCTTTCGGCTGATGCGGGCATTTGGTCGGCCTCGCTGGCGTTATTTCTGGCAATACTCGCCCTCATCGCACTCAATTACCGGCATTTCCCGGCTCTTCGCGAGACGCTCGATGCCGGCGCTAACGCATCGGTGCTGCCCATTCTGAGTATCGCAAGCCTTGTCGCATTTGGAGCCGTGGTGGCGGCGCTTTCCTCTTTCGAGATGGTGCGGGACTGGGTCCTGGGGCTCGTTGGTGGACCCCTAGTTTCACTCGCTGTGGCAACAATATTTTGGCCGCGCTGACCGGCTCGCCGTCTATGGATGCACGCACAAGGAAAGCTCGCTCGACATCGCGATCGTCGCGATTGCCGAGGCTTTGGCGGCACTCGTCGCCGCCATCGTGCTGGGCACCGTCTTCGGCTCGTTCTGATCCTTTCCAATGAACCCTTGCCGCGGAACTCTCGAGGCGCGCAATCAAATCTTGAGCGTGCGGCGCGCTGCGCCAACTGCTGCGCGGTGATCGTGTGCGCATCGGAGTGGCAAGGCCATGAGACGCTTAGCTGCGGACCGCCATCGGGAGCAGAAGATAGGCAAGACCCGACATGATGAGGTTGACGCCGACGAGCAATCCGATGGCCCAGGTAGCTGAGCTCGGGAGCTCCGCGATGAGCATAATGCCGACGGCGATCGCCACGATGCCCGCGACCAACATCCAGAGCCAACCGGCGTGGGGGCGGAGGCGGAAGGCCATCCCGACCTCCAGTGCTCCATGGATGATGAACGTAAAGGCAAGAAGGAGGGTCAGGGTGATGATTCCGGTGAGCGGCAGAAATGCCAGCCATGCTCCTGCTGCCACGTAAAGAATGCCGATCAGTAGATCCAAAAGGAACTCGCTACAATCCCGCGTCTGAAAGGCATGGAAAATTTGAACTAGACCGCCAATCAGGAACAGCCAGCCCAGAAAGATTTTCGCGGCAATCGTGGTCAGGAATGGAAATGCAAGTGCCGCAATGCCAAGGCCAATCTGCAGAAGCCCGAGGAGAATGAACCCGAGCTTGTTTCTGATAATAGGCGCTGCGGCAGCCTCAGCGGATTGCACAGTCATAGCCGAAGTTCTCCAGTTTAGGTCGATTTACCTATCCAATCGCAAATGCGATGCTACGCGCGCGCCACTCCGCGCAAATCCCTCTCGAGATTATCGGCGCTCGACCAGGACAACTGTCGCGCAGTCGATGCCGGTGCGCAATGCGAAAATGGCGCCACTCTCAGCTGGGGAAGCAAACCTTATCGGTTCACTTCCCGGTTCGCTTATGTGCCCTTGCCGCTTGGCGAACGGCAATCTTGAGCCCTATTTGCAAGTGCAATCAACGTCCTTCGCGCCTTGGGCACCGCCCACGCAGGTCGCCGTCTTGCCCTGCGGGCAAGTTACTGAGCAAGACTGCGTCTTGTCGGCGCTATTTGCGGAGCAAGTGTTCGGCGGGTCCTCAGCTGCAACCGGCAATGCGCCACAAGCAAGCATAATCACAGCAACGCTCAAGGAAAACTTCAAGCTGCGCATACTATAACTCCTCTTTTGGATGGGGTGACTTAGCTAGTTGATGCCAAAAATTGACTTCCAGATAGGCCTAGCAGGCTGTTGAAATTCGAGCAGAAGCCACAGACTCTGCCTTGGCAACTCTGTCCCTGGTCGAACAGAGAGTGCCCGAGCATGTTTGTCCGGACGTTGCTCGATAACAGGCCGAGTCGCAGCCCTCTCAAAAGCAAATTCCGACAACTAGCAACTGTTGCGAACCAGAAAAAACTTCCACTCTCTTGGCTCGACTTGACCCGGTCATCCAGAGCCGCATGTCCCATTGCTCAGAATTATACCCCTGGCTGGCCGACTCGGAGGCCGAACGTGACTTCAAGGTGAGAACGAAACGTCGAAGCCGCAACAATTGATAGTATACTATCAGATGCGCAAAATTCCAAGCATAGGCGTTGACGTCCTGACCTGAGCCCCTTCTCTCATCCAGTCAGAGGGTGAGTCCTGGGCTCAATTTCTGGACCTGATCGGTCGTCACGGCAAGGGCCAGATAGTGGTCGTGGAACTCTTCCGGTGTCCGGTTGGCGAGAGCGGAGTGGGGCCGCACACGATTATAATCGTTGCGCCACGCCGCCAGCAGTTGTCTCGCCTCGCCGAGCGTCGAGAACAGCGTCTCGTTCAACAACTCGTCGCGCAGTCGGCCGTTGAAGCTCTCGACGACGGCGTTCTGCTGCGGCTTGCCGGGCTGGATGTAATGCCAGTCAACTCCGGTCGCCTTGCTCCACTTTAGGATCGCCATGCTGGTCAGTTCGGTGCCGTTGTCGGAGACGCACGTTCTCGGCTTCGCGCTCCGCCGATCGATCACTGCATCCAACTCGCGCGCGACGCGGGCCCCCGACAGCGAGGTGTCGGCGACCAGCGCCAGACATTCCCGCGTGCAGTCGTCGACGATCGCCAGAATGCGAAAACGCCGCCCGCCCGTGAGGCAGTCGGAGACGAAATCCAGGCTCCAGCGCTCGTTGGGACGCGAAGGAAGCCCGAGCGGCGCTCTCATGCCGAGCGCCCGTTTGCGCCCGCCGCGCTTCCTTACCGCCAAGCCTTCCTCGCGGTAGAGCCGCCGGAACCGCTTCTGGTTCATGTGCACGCCTTCCTTGCTGAGCCAGAAAATGCAGACGCCGGTAGCCAAACCGGCGCCGGATCGCCGCCAGCTCGCGGATGCGCTGACGCAGGCAGGCATCGTCGGGGCGCCGGCTCCGGTAGCGGATCGTTGAACGGTCGAGATCGAGTGCGGTGCAGGCCCGCCGCTCGCTCACGTCATGCGCCGCGCACACGTGAGCGACAGCCTGCCGTCGAGCGGCGGGCGTCACCACTTTCGGGAGTTCACGTCCTTCAGGATCGCGTTATCGAGTATCGCCCCGGCCAGAAGCTTCTTCAGCTTCGCGTTCTCGTCCTCCAACGCTTTCAAGCGCTTGGCGTCGGAAACGTCCAGGCCGCCGTACTTCGACTTCCACTTGTAGAAGGTGCCCGCCGAGATCCCGTGCTTCCGGCACACATCAGCCGTTGGCCGCCCTGCCTCCTGCTCCCGCAGGATCGCGATGATCTGCTCCTCGCTGAACCTACTCTTACGCATCGTCCGTC
>CAZSNH010000271.1:0-1034 GCA_964607855.1 uncultured Hyphomicrobium sp.
TCTCTGGCCCCAATGCCGCAGCCGCCGAGTGGGCCGGCACCCAATCCATCGCCGCGCTCGAAAGCATAAATGCGGAGGCGGAAGCCCTCTTTTTGCCGCTCGGGAAATCCGTTCCCGGTTTACGAGTGACGGGGACAAGACCGCGCGCCTCATCTCTTTCGATATCATCCCGCGCATGATCTCGGTTGCCGAATGGCGTAGCCGCTCTACGGAATTTGAGCAGCGCGTGAACGCACTCAATGTCTACTCGTGCGACGCTATCTCCGGCAGGAGATTCTCAAAGCCGGAAAAAATCCCGACCGAGCTCATCGTCGATAATGACGCGTTCGTGCCAGAAATGGTGGGGGTCTATTCGGCCCGCGGAATCTGTTCGCACATCATCGGGGCCGAAATTGTTCGTACTGGTAACTGTGAATTCTGTGTGCTTGAGGACAAGACGCGCACGTCTTCATCTCGGCGGCACGTGTCCTCGAAATTCCGGCACGCTACGTCAATGGCTACTTCATTTCCGGGAGCGAAGGTCCATCGGAGGTCCACCAAGCCTGGGTTGGGGCCCGGGGTCGATGGTCTCGGCTGGTTCGGTTTCGATGCCTCCAATTTGACGTTTCCCTCGGAGCGGTGCATCCGACTGGCATACGGGCCGGACGCGGCAACGGCGGCTCCCCTCCGCGGTCTCGGGAGTGGCGGGCAAAACGAAGCTCTTGACGTCGTGGTCGAAGTTGAACAGCAAGGCAGTCAACAGTAGAAGAAAGAATCGCCTTTACGACTTGGGGTGTCCATGACCTACTGCGTCGCCTTGAGACTGAACAGAGGCCTCGTCTTCGCCGCGGACACCCGCACGAATGCCGGCGTCGACAATGTTGCCCAATACCGGAAGCTGCATTTCTGGCGTGAGCCTGGAAACCGCGTTCTTGTTCTCTTAACGGCAGGCAACCTTGCGGTGACCCAGTCCGTTGTCAGCATTCTCAACGAACAAATTATGTCGCAGAACAGTGAGCGTGACACACTCATTTCGGTTCCCTCGATGTACCGTG
>CAZSNH010000271.1:1044-4829 GCA_964607855.1 uncultured Hyphomicrobium sp.
GCACGTGTGGTCGGCGATGCGGTCCGCGACGTGCGCAATGCGGATGGACCGGCGCTTGAGGCGAGCAAGGCCGGTTTTCAGGCATCGTTCATTCTGGGCGGCCAGATTGGCGAGGAACCGCCGCGGCTGTTCCAGATTTACGCTGAAGGAAACTTCATCGAAGCTACCGACGACACGCCGTTCCTGCAAATAGGCGAGCACAAGTACGGAAAGCCAATTTTGGATCGCGTGGCGGACCCTAAAATGCGTCTCGGCGAGGCTGCCAAACTGGTTCTCCTGTCGTATGATTCCACGCTGCGGTCCAATCTGTCCGTCGGCATGCCGATCGACATTCTGGTCTATGAACGCGACAGCCTCGACGTGCGACGCGAGAAGCGGATCCACCAGGATGACGAGTATTTCAAGAAATTGTCCGCGTCCTGGTCGGAAGCCCTGCGGCAAGCCTTCGCAAAAATCGATGAATTCAAGGTTTAGGTACAAATAGGCCCCATTGCGCAAGCGCCATGATTTGGGCTAGCCCACAGCACGAAAGCGTGTTGCGGGTCTTTGGAATTTCGAATGGAGGGCGGTCCTTGAAAATTTGCATGATCGGAGGCGGTTATGTAGGTCTCGTGTCTGCCGCCTGCTTCTCTGAATTCGGTTGGACGGTGACTTGCGTCGACAAGGACGAGGCCCGGCTATCTGAAATGCGCCGCGGTATCTCTCCGATTTATGAACCCGGTCTCGACGAGCTTATGGTACGCAATATGAAGGCTGGGCGGCTTATTTTCACCGCCCAACTCGGCCCGGCCATCAAAGAGGCCGATGTGGTGTTTCTTGCTGTTGGAACACCGATGCGCCGTGGCGACGGCTACGCCGACCTCTCTTACGTGTTCAAGGCGGTCGAGGAGCTCGCGCCTCACCTCGAAGGATTCACGGTCATTACGACGAAGTCGACTGTTCCTGTCGGAACGAGCCGCGAAATTGAGGTGCGGTTGAAGGCGCTGAGGCCAGATGCCGACTACGCAGTTTGTTCAAATCCGGAGTTCCTTCGCGAAGGCTCTGCCATCCAGGATTTCACGCATCCCGATCGCGTTCTCGTCGGTACCGATAGTGCCCGCGCTCGCGAGGTCATGGAGCGGCTCTACAAGCCGCTTTCTCTGCGCGGCTCACCCGTCATGTTCGTAAGCCGCGAGTCGGCTGAGCTCGCCAAATATGCCGCCAATGCCTTCCTTGCGCTCAAGATCAGTTTCATCAACGAGATGGCCGATCTCTGCGAGGTCGTGGGGGCCAACGTGCAGGAGGTGGCAAGTGCCATCGGCAAGGACCGGCGCATCGGCGACAAGTTCCTGCATCCCGGTCCGGGCTACGGGGGCTCCTGCTTTCCGAAGGATGTTTCGGCTATCATTCGCACGGCGCGCGAGGCCCGCACGCCGGTTACCATCATCGAGCAAGTCGAACGCGTCAATCATGAGCGCAAGATTGCTTGCGTCGGGCGCATCGAACGTGCCGCTGGCGGGTCTGTCCGCGGCAAGACGATTGCGGTTCTTGGGGTGACGTTCAAACCCAACACAGACGACATGCGGGATGCACCGAGCCTGGTCATCGTTCCCTTGCTTCAAGAGCGAGGCGCCACGGTTCGTGCGGCTGATCCGCAAGGGCAGAAACACGGCGCAGCCCTGCTTCCGGGCATTACCTGGTGCGAAAGTGCGCTCGAAGCGGCCAAGGGCGCCGATATTCTGGTCGTGCTAACCGAATGGAACGAATTCCGGGCCCTTGATCTTTCGGAGGTCCGCAAGGTCATGAAGGGCGATCTCCTCATCGATTTCAGAAATGTCTTTCAGCCTGAGGCCGCGCGCGAGGCTGGCTACACGTATTACGGCGTTGGCCGCCGCTAGGTGGCGGCTGCCTACCGTTCGCGGAAGGCCTTGGATACTTGATCCTCGATGGGCTTGAGGAGATAGGACAGGACGGTTCGGTCGTCCGTGCGGATCTGCACGTCGGCCGGCATGCCCGGGACGAGCTTCTTATCGCCGAGCTTTGCGAGTTCGGCTTCCGATAACTCGATGCGGGTCAGGAAGTAGGTCTCGCCGGTCTTTTCGTCGCGAGAGAGGTCGGCGGCAACCCGGTTGACCTTGCCGATGATCTCGGGCGTCGTGCGTAGATTGAAAGCGGAGAAGCGCAGAAGCGCGCTTTGTCCGGGCCGCACCTGGTCGATGCTTTGCGGAGAAATTCGAGTATCGACCATGAGGCGATCGTTCTCCGGCACGATCAGCATGATGGGCTCACCCTGGTTTACGACACCGCCGACGGTATGCACGGCGAGCTGGTGCACGATGCCCGACTGAGGCGCGCGGATCTCGACCCTGCGGAGCTGGTCTTCGGCGGCAATGCGCCGTTCGTTGTATTCGGCGATTTTTGATTGTGTCTCTCGCAGTTCCTTCACGACCTCGGTCTTTGCATCCTGGTCGATGCGCAGAATTTGCAGTTCGACCTCCGCGATCTTGCCCTTCGATTGCGCGGCTGCCGAGCGCAGTTCTCCGAACTCACCCCTGAGGCGGGCTGCATCGCGGCGTAACCGGGTCATCTTCTCTGTCGTCGTCAGCTGCTTGGCTTCGAGTGTTTCGGCGGCCTTGATCTCCTGGCCGATGAGCTCGATTTCGGTCGTTTTCGCCGTGATTTGTCCTGTAATACCGGCAATTTCCTCCTGCAGCTGGTCAATGCGCTCCTTGAGCTGGGTCTTCTGTGCCATGCGCGAATCGCGGCGCGTCGCAAAGAGACTTCTCTCGCCACTGATGATTTTCTCGATCTCAGTTTCATTCTTGCGGTTCTCGTAAGCCGCGGGAATTGTAATTTGTTCGAGATCGTCGCGCTCGGCTTCCAGGCGGGCCTCACGCATCAGGAGCGCATCGAGCTGCTTCGTGACCATTTGCAGGTTGGCGCGGGTCAGTGTTTCGTCAAGTTTTAACAGTAGGTCGCCCGAGTGAACCTTGGATCCTTCTTTGATGAAGATCTCGCCAACGACGCCTCCATTGGGATGCTGCACCTTCTTGACTGCGCTTTCGACGACGACGGTTCCCGGCGCAATAACTGCACCCGCAATTTCGGTTGTGGCCGCCCATCCACCGATGCCAAATACCATCAAGAACACAATAATGATGCCGCCGACCATGTAGTTCGTGACACTGCTGATGGCGGCGATTTCCTTGGCGCTGGCACTCGTCATGCTTCGTGAAATCCTCCTTGATCCGCGCCCCGCCAGTCTAGTTTCGCTGGCCGCCAGCCGTGAGCGAGGGTGGCGCGGGCTGAGAGGCTGGCGCAGGCACGGGAGCCAATATCTTGCGCAAAACGTCTTCCTTGTTGCCGAAGGCCTGAGCTTGGCCGTTGGCCATTGCGAGCACCTTGTCGACACCAGCGAGAGCCGACGGACGATGAGCTATAACAACCGCGATACCGCCGCGAGCGCGCACCGATCGGATCGCCTCGGTGAGAGCGGCGTCGCCCTGCGCGTCGAGATTGGAATTGGGCTCGTCCAGAACGACCAGGAAGGGATCACCGAAGAGCGCTCGCGCCAGCGCAATTCTTTGCCGCTGGCCTGCCGAGAGTGCGGCGCCGCTTTCCCCGACCTGCAATTGATAGCCTTCAGGCAGATGCACAATCATATCGTGCACCCCGGCGGTCTTGGCGGCGGCGACGATTTGCTCGCTCGTCGCGTCGGGATCGAAGCGGGCGATGTTCTCGGCGATCGTGCCGGAGAAGAGCTCGATCGTCTGGGGCAAATATCCAATGTGGCGACCGAGCGCTTC
>CAZSNH010000272.1:0-4824 GCA_964607855.1 uncultured Hyphomicrobium sp.
ATCCGATGCTCCCCCGGCCACCTCCGACGCGCTCACAAAAACCGGATTCCGCGCGATTGTGGTGATATTCCAGGACTAAGCCCCACGGTCTAATCAAGAACTCGCTTTACGAGTGGCCGAGGATGGCGCGAGCGATCGATCTTGCCGCCGAAGAACAGACTGTTAAATGTCCTCGCAGAGGTCTACTCGCTCAAAAATCCGATCAGCGCCTCTTGAAACCGCAGGTGTCCTGCCTGCAAGTGCATCATATGTCCCGCGTTCGGGATCACCACGTAGCGCTTGTCGGGGTTGGGAAGGGATGAGAAGAACGGCCCGAGGCCGGCCGTGTCGGCCACATCGTCGTATGCTCCATGAATGAGCATCACGGGCACGCTAATCAGTCTTGGATTAACGATGGGCAGGCTCGTCACCATGTCGATTTGCGGCCCCGTCGGCGTTTGCGCTTGAACCGCTGCGGCCGCTTTGGCGAAGGCGTCGATCACGGCGGGATCGTTGGTACTTTCGGGCGTCATAGACGAAAAGCGCACTTTCCAGTCCCCCTCGGCCACCGGCAAATACGGTGCCTTCTGATACGTGTAGAGCTTCTCGCCGCGCCGGATAATATCCGGGCTCGCGCCGTGCATCTGAGCGTAGCTGACATAACGGGCGACCTTATCGGCTTTTGCGATGACAGAAAGCCCCGCGTATTGTGTGCCCCAGGACCAGGCGACGATCGAGACCTTATCGACGCCGCGCAGCGCACACACATAATCGATAATGGCGTTGAAATCCTCGGCTGCTTCGGCGGTCGTCACGCCTTTCGGCGGCTTTGTCGAACGGCCGAACCCGCGCACGTCAGGCGCGAAGACGTTGAAACCGGCGCCGGCCAAGGCGTCCATGAGGCTGTAAGTTGGCTTTTCAGGCACTTGGAGATCGAAGCTCTGCTCGCCGGGCGAGCTCGAACCGTGCGCCAGGATGACGACGGGCTTGCCGTCTGTTGGTCCGGATCGCTTTTCCCAGAGGCGCAGGCGGATGTCACCGTTTTCAACCCAGTGCCCAAAGCCCGTGACCGCTTCTGCGGCAGTACCGCCGCCGGCTGAGACCGCCAGCTGAACGGCAACCATGAGCAACACGTAGGACGGGTTCATGGTGTGTCGGTCTCTCAATCTCCGTCTCAGCATGCTAAACGGAAGTCGCGCTTCAATCCACTCGGCACTCAAGTCACCATGTCAGAATTGCACCCCTCGGATCTCACAGCTCTTTGCCAATTCTGCGGGGCATGTTGCGCGACCTCGCGCGAGTGGCCGCGCTTTTCGCTCGAGACGGAGGCTGAGCTCGACCTCATCCCGGAAGTTCTTATCAATGATGAGTTCTCGGGCATGCGCTGTGAAGGTGATCGCTGCTTAGCGCTCAGCGGCAAAGTCGGCGAACGAACCGCCTGCAGTATCTACGCCTTTCGTCCGCTCGTTTGCAGAGCCTGTCAGCCGGGCGACGAAGAATGCCAGTTGGCGCGCGCCAAGCATGGGCTGGCGCCCCTCCCCTTCGACAAATAGTAAACCCCGGCAGATTGACTGCCGGGGTTATTACACTTTCGACTTCCGAAAACCGGTTAATGCACACTGGCGACGAAGAGTTCGCCTTCCATGGCATGGCTGAGAGCGGCTTGCTTCGTATCGGTCAATGCGATTGGCGTACCGTCGGCGGCATGCAGCGCGTAAAGATTGACGCCCGGCGGAATCCCCTCGATGGCCGGGAACAGGCGCTTGGCATCGTCGGGGGTAAGAATTTTGATGTAGGCGACGTGACCGCCGCCCAGATTGGCGAGCTCGATTTCGCTCATAACTGGTGCGACGACGTCCGGAGAACCGGATTTGCTTCTCTTGGTGACATTTTCATTCATGACGCTAGCTACTCCTCTTTCGAGGTTTATCCGTCATGCCGCACTCATCTTGGGGGCCCATGATCGGACGATTCGAGAAAATTTGCTGTAGCTGGCGGGCACCTACGGGCGCTTTTTATGCGCAACTTCTTGAGTGCCACCGCTTGCGCCGATCTCGATTTTGCGGATCAGGCGGTCGGGTTCGTGGCGCACGAGATCGATGGATAAGAGGCCATTGGCAAGATCGGCGCCTTTCACCTCGATCCCATCGGCGAGCACGAACGCACGCTGAAACTGGCGGGCTGCTATGCCGCGATAGAGATACTCCTTTGTTTTGTCGTCCTCGCGCTTGCCGCGGATCATCAGTTGATTGTCCTCAACCGTGATGTCGAGATCCTGGCGCGTGAAACCAGCGACAGCGAGCGTGATGCGCAGCGTTTCGGGACCGCTACCGTTGCCGCCGATGCGCTCGATATTGTAGGGTGGATAGCCGTCACCGGCGGCCTTTCCTGCCCGGTCTATCAGCCGTTCGATCTCTTCGAACCCGAGCAGTAGGGGATTGGACAGGATAGACATTCTCGACATCGTTATGGCCCTTCGATAAGCGACCCAAATAGACTTTTTGTGTCACAGAGGCCCCTTCCGGCAGCCTATGTAACGTCTGCCGGCCCCGCATCGGGCACCGGCATTGACATACAGCAACGATATGGGGATCGCGGGCGCCGGTTCAAGCGGTCAAAATTCCGATCCATTCGGACGTCATGAGCGGATGGGCAAGGAATAGACCATGACCCGTTAGGACAGGTTCGACCATAAATTACAAGGACTTAAGATGAAATACTTGCTCCGCAGGTCCACCCCTGCTGCGTTCGTGCTTGTCGCTTTTGGCCTGGCGGCTGCCGCCGTCCGCGCCGAAGAGCAGGTCAAGAGTGACGGGATCAGGATTCCCGACGCGGAATTGACGGCGGAGGAAAAGGCCGAGCGCGAAAGCCGGAAGGCCTGCAAGGCCCGCATCTGCGATGCCTTCCACAACCGCAAGCCCGGCGACGACATCTCCTGCAAGGTTGTGAAGAGCTTCCGCAAGAGCCAGCTCGAGAAGATTGTCGGCAAGGCCAAGGTCTCGTGGCCGTGGGGACGTATCCTCTGCACGGCTGACGTGAAATTGAAGCGCGAGCCCCTGATCACAGCGCTCGTCGCAGACAAGGTCGAAGCGGCCTTTGATATGCACAAGTTGACGTGCACGGTCGAGCGCGAGAAGGATGCACCAGCCGAAATCACGGCCGAGTTGACGCCCAAGGTCACATTCGAAAAGGGTAAGGCCGTCGCGGCGTCACTCAATTGGGGCAAGGTGGAGGGTCCTCTTGTCATCAAGGGCGCCCTGTGGACGGCAACAGCTGCCGACAACAAATTGGGCGTGCTTCAATCGACGTTGATCGAGGACATCAACGATTTCACGGAAAAGAAGTGCGAGGAGGTCAAATCGGAGTGGGCAGGCAAATAACCGCGTCTACCCTTCTAGCTCGGTGCGCAGCAGTTCGAGTTCGAGCCATTGCTCCTCGGCCGAGTGTAGATCGGCTTGCAGCTGCGCGAGGCGGGATGTTGCAGCAGCGAAGCCGGATGGGTCTCGGACAAAGAAATCCGGGGCCGCGAGCTTCGTCTCGAGGACGCCGATCTCCCTGGTAAGCGCCTCCATAGTCGACGGCAGTGTCTCCAGTGCATGCTTTTCCTTGAAGGAAAGTTTGCGCTTCCGCTCGGAGGGTGGCTCCCACACCTGCTTCTGGAGCGGTTCGGTGATCTTACTTTCGGGTTTCGCCTCTTGGGGGCCCTTCTTCGACAGCTCTTCTCCTTTGCGCTGAGCCAGCATGTCGGAGTATCCGCCAGCGTATTCAACCCAACGCCCGTCGCCTTCGGCGGCAATGACGCTCGTCACAATGCGATCCAGAAAGTCGCGATCATGACAGACCAGGAGCACGGTGCCGGAGTAATCGGAGAGAAGCTCCTGGAGGAGATCAAGCGTTTCGAGGTCGAGGTCATTTGTCGGCTCATCGAGCACGAGCACGTTGGATGGCTTTGCGAGTGCCCGTGCCAGCATCAATCTGCCGCGCTCGCCCCCCGACAGCACGCTCAAGGGGGAGCGGGACTGTTCGGGAAGGAAGAGGAAGTCTTTCATGTAGCTCGCAACATGGCGCGGCCGGCCGTTGATGACGACCTGATCCCCACGGCCTCCCGTGAGCGCATCAGCGATTGTCCAGTCCGGCTTCAGTTCGTCGCGTCGCTGATCGAGACTTACGAGCGCAAGGTTTTCGCCGAGGCGCACTGATCCGGCATCGGGTAACAGGCTTCCCGTCAAGATCTTGAGGAGGGTGGTCTTTCCCACGCCATTCGGACCGACGATGCCAACGCGATCCCCGCGCATGATGCGCGTCGAGAAGCCCTGGACAATCGGTAGGCCGTCGAACGATTTGGTGATGTTCGTGGCCTCGACGATGAGCTTACTCGAAAGGCCGCCCTCGGCGGCGGCAAGGCGCACATTCCCTTGCACGCTGCGATGCTCGCGCCGCGCTTTTCGCATAGCCTGAAGCTCGGCGACGCGCCGGACATTGCGTTTTCGGCGCGCCGTTACGCCACCATGCATCCATAGATCCTCGCGGGCGATCTTGCGGTCGAGCTTGTGCGACTCGAGCTCCTCCTGCTCGAGCAGGAAATCCCGCCAGGCTTCAAAGGCCGAGAACGACTGGTCGAGCAGACGGGCGCGCCCGCGGTCGATCCATACGACGGAACGCGAAACCCGCTCCAGAAAGCGCCGGTCATGGCTCACGACGACGACGGCGCCCTTGGCAGCGTTTAGTTCGCCTTCAAGCCATTCGATCGCCGGGAGATCGAGGTGGTTGGTCGGCTCGTCGAGGATGAGCACGTCCGGTTTCGCGGCAATGACGCGTATGAGGGCAGCGCGTTTCAACTCGCCA
>CAZSNH010000273.1:0-4781 GCA_964607855.1 uncultured Hyphomicrobium sp.
CACGAACTTCTTCGCCGCTGCAGGCTACGATCGCGTATGATGGGAATCTGCTCTATCTTTAAGACTTGAGTGAAACTGAATTTGAGCCACCATCGGATCAGCGAGAAGAGAAACGTCGAGGAACGCCCCCAGCTCTCAACCGGCTCCAAGAGAGCCCTGCTTACCTGGGTGCACCATGCTCGAATTGCTTGTCTCCATCTGTCTCGTTTCCGAACCGTCCCAATGTAAGGAGGTCAGTCTGGTCTATTCCGCAGACAGCGCTACGCCATTTCAATGCATGATGGGCGCACCGAGCGAGATTGCCAAATGGGCTGATGAGCACCCCAAATGGCTGGTCAAGCGCTGGACATGCCAGACGGCAGGGGGCACGGCCAAACTCTGAATTCGCGCGACAAGAGCGAGTCGGATGCCAGCGATGGATATTCTGTGGAGTTGCTGCAACACTCTTCGTCCTTAAGATCTTAACAAGGATTCTAAACATAAACTTGTTGCTTCCGGGATCCTTGCAATTTTTCGAATCAGCTTAGCTTGATTTGAACCGGGACCTTGGAAGGCGCTTCGCGATTTCCGGAATCGCCGGTAGGTTGAAAGCTCAAAAAGCATACGAGGCTGGGGAAGGCACCCGAGGGTTCTAGCGGTTCGTTCATAAGAGCGAGCCAAACCTCATGCGGGGTGCCCGATGATAGAAATCCTCGTTTCCGTTTGCATGATCAGCGATCCTGCTCAGTGCAAGGACGTGCGGCTCAATTTCATGGCCGAAAGCGTCACTCCCATGGAATGCATGGTTCTCGGCCAGACCGAGATCGCCAAGTGGATGGAAGGCCAGCCCAAGTGGCAGCTCAAGCGATGGAGCTGCGGCCCTGCCGGTCAGATCGCGAAGATCTGAAGGACCATCCCTGTTCCCATCCAATGATCATGGAAGAGGACCAGCCTGAAGGAAAAAATTCGCGCGTCGGGATGAGACCGATAGGGCGTTGAACGCTCGGGTTCAGCCAATTGCGCTCATATCGAAACCATAGCCCCTCGTTATCGCAAATCGGGGTTTCATGCCCATTACCGGATGAGCGTCATCAGCTGTCCGGAGAAATGGAGCAACTCATGTATGAGATCATTCTGTCCGTCTGCCTTGCTGCTGAACCCCAGCGCTGCAAGGAGGAACATTTAACGCTACTCGAAGAGGCCGCTCAACCCTATCAATGCATGCTTCAAGGCCAGATCGAGATCGTGCGCTGGAGCGAAACGCATCCCAAGTGGAACGTGAGGCGCTGGACGTGCGCGCCGGCAGGCCGCTTTGCCACGCTCTGACCTCGCTAGCCCGCGAACTACTCCGCGAACTACGCCGCCGTCAGCTTCTTCATGACGTCTTCGGACATTTCAAAATTGGCAAAGACGTTCTGCACGTCGTCATCGTCCTCGAGAGCTGCCATGAGTTTCATAATCTGCTCGGCCACTTCGCCATCGACCGGCGTCGTGATTACGGGCCGCCAAACAGCCTTAACGCTCTCGGCCTCACCGAGCTTGCTTTCTAATGCGCCTGCTACAGTTCCCAGTGTGTCGAATGCGCATGTGATGAGGTGCGCATGCTCGTCGGACTGAACGTCGTCGGCGCCAGCTTCGATTGCAGCTTCTAGCATCACATCTGCCGAGCCCGCCTTCGCCGGATAGGTAATCTCCCCGACCCGGTTGAACATGTGCGCCACCGACCCCGTCGAACCCAGGTTGCCGTTGTATTTCGTGAATGCAGCCCGCACCGCTCCACCCGTCCGGTTCCTATTGTCGGTTAGGGCCTCAACGATCACTGCCACGCCGCCCGGCGCGTAGCCCTCGTAACGGATGGCTTCGTACGTCTCGAGATCGGCACCTGAAGCTTTCTTGATCGCGCGCTCGATGTTTTCTTTCGGCATGTTCTCGGCGCGTGCGGCCTGCACGGCCAGCCGAAGGCGGGGGTTCATTGCGGGATCGGGCGTTCCGCTCTTGGCAGCGACAGTGATTTCGCGAGCCAACTTGGCAAACATCTTCGCCTTCATAGCGTCCTGTTTGCCCTTGCGGTGCATAATGTTTTTAAATTGTGAGTGGCCGGCCATGGGAGTCTCTTCGGCTTGTCGGTGCCTGAGTGCTGAGATGGGGCACCAATGACCAATGTCCAGCGTAGCGGTCAAGGGCCCCAATATGCGCCGGCGTTAACCATTTGTTAACCATTAAGGCGCAGCGTTTGCTCGCGAGGGTGATTCACTTCTCCACCCTCCGATGGCCGAGCGAGCTGCCCAGCTGTCCGGCCCCACGGGAGGCCCCGAGTTAAGTGGCCTGCCAATGCGATGAGGGCGGAATTGCCCTTCCTCATCGGACTGCCAGATCTCTTCTCACTCGACCCAAAACAGCGGCTCGGTAGGTTCAAGCGAACCACCGAGCCGCAAACCTTTTGTGCGGACGGCAAGACCCGTATGATCGTCGATCTCGACGGCCAGTCCCGAGATTGTCGCCACGCCCAAAGCCGGCTCGAAGCGCTCGCGGGGGATCTTGGTGATGAAGCGGTTGAGCGGTTCGGCACCATCCATGCCAATCACAGAGTTGTAGTCCCCACACATCCCGACATCCGTGATGTAGGCCGTGCCGCCGGGGAGGACACGCTCGTCGGCGGTTGGCGTGTGGGTGTGGGTGCCGAGAACAGCGCTCACGCGCCCGTCCAGGAACTGACCCATGGCCTGCTTCTCGCTCGTGGCTTCAGCGTGAAAATCGACGAGAATGGCATCGGCCCCCGTCTTCAGCGAACAGGCCGTAAGCTCGGCGTCGATGGCCCTGAAGGGACAATCAAGCTCGGTCATGAAAACGCGCCCCATGGCATTTATGACGAGTACATCGGCGCCGTTCTTGGCTTTGAAGTGCCCGGCCCCCCTGCCCGGCGTGCCCTTTGGAAAATTGATCGGCCGCAAGAGGCGCATTTCGCGCTCGATGAAGACAAGGGCCTCCTTTTGATCGAAGGCGTGATTGCCAAGAGTTACACAATCCGCTCCGGCATCCAGGAACTCGTTGAAAATCTTCTCCGTGATGCCGAATCCGCCCGCTGCATTCTCTCCGTTGACGGCGACGAAATCGATCCGATAGCGCGCGATGAGCCTCGGGAGCTCCTCAAGAACGGCCTCGCGACCCGACCGGCCCACAACATCACCCAAGAAGAGTAGTCGCACGTGTTTTCCCCTGCCCGGCCCCCGGGTTTAAGGGAGCGATCGCGCCATTTTCTGCGGTCCCGACGGCGTCAAAACCCAGTCGAGACGTTCGTCATAGTCGCAATGAGGAACGGCGTCGACCTTTTGCTCATCATAGGCTATCCCGACCGCTATAATCGGTTTACGGCGTCTAAGCAGGGCTAGCGTCCGATCGTAATAGCCCCCGCCGTAACCCAGCCGGTAGCCCCGCTCATCAAAAACGAGAAGGGGGACCAAAACCACATCGGGAAACGTTTCGGGAGCAGAAGCCAGCGGCTCTCGTATGCCCCAAGTCGTCTCGGCGAGTTCATCTCCCGGCGCCCACGCCTTCATGACGAGGGGCTTTGCCTTGCCCACCATCACGGGCAGTGCTAGCCGGTAGCCCTCAGCATGAAGGTTGTTCAGGAGCGGAACGGGATCGATTTCGTCGCGAATGGCAAGAAAGCCGGAGACAATTGCGCCCGCCGCGGGAGGGAGAAAATTGAGACCATGCGCGGCAAGGCGCTCTGACGCTTTCGGGCCGTGCCTGTCAAAGGCCGCCTTGCGAACTGATTTTGCCTCTTCCCGCAACCTTGCCTTATCGACCAGCATTAACTTTGAGACCTCACTTTTTGCCCTTGCCGCAAAACTACCGTTCGTCCGTTCACTCTCTTATCTTGCATCTCAATTCGCTTTCCGATGTCCGGGGATAGAGTGCGGCAAGAACAAATCCCGTTGGCACCCCCAAACTGCTGGGCAAAGGCATTATTACCCAATTCCCTGTTGAATACGGGGAGGGGCAAATTCTCGACGCAATGGGTATCAATCGACTTCGGCTACAAAGTCTGTAGAGATAGCCAGTTGAAACATCTTGCGGAGTCCCTCAGTCCCATGACTTCCTCTCGCTTGTCCAGATTGCTTTTGGCACTCGCGGCCGCGACGCTCATCGGCATCACGTCATCCCCTCCGTCTCAGGCGGCCTACAAGCTCTGCGCATTCCGGTCGGGCGCCAAAGGCCCCTGCACGTGCAAGAGTGAAAATGACGGTCCGGGCCAGTGGACCGAAGTGAGCCGCAGCCTCTGCCAGCGTACCGCCAAGACTCCCACACCTACGGCCGAAGTTCCTGTCGCGACCGAGCCGACGGAACCGCCGGATCCGAATGCCGTGGCGCCGGAGGAGAAGAATATTGTCGAGCACGCCCCCGCCGATCCGCAACCGGCTGGCGAGTCGATCACGACGTCTTCGATTGCCAAAGTCGCGGGAGGCAAACTTGCGGAAGTTCGCACACGCGGCAAACTGATTTGCGGCGTCAATACGGGACTTGCCGGTTTCTCCCACCGGTCAAACACAGGCGAGTGGGCCGGGATTGATGCGGATTTTTGCCGGGCTGTCGCAGCCGCGGTTCTCGGCGATACAAGCAAGATCGAGTTCTTGCCCCTCGACGCATCAACACGCTTCGATGCGCTGCAATCCGGCAAAATTGATCTGCTCTCACGCAATACCACATGGAACATGAACCGTGATGTCGAACTTGGTCTTGAATTCGCCGGTGTGCTCTATCTGGACGGCCAGAGCTTCATCACCTCTGCCGAGCGGGGG
>CAZSNH010000274.1:0-1881 GCA_964607855.1 uncultured Hyphomicrobium sp.
GGCTGCCGTCGCCGTCGACAACAAGAAGCGTCGTCGAGCCCTGTTCGATCGACTTAAGGCTACCTTCCGCAATGAGCCCCAAAAGTTTCGGGCCGATCTTGAGTTCTCCAAGGCTCGTTGTGCGAGGAAGCGCGGCATCGGTCGCAATGAGTGAAGCGCGGGGATGCAGTTCTGTCGGCCTTGAATTGGTCTCGACGCCGACGAGCGGCTCAGGAGGTGTCTCGACGGCGCACTCGAGCCCGTCGCTCCCTTCCCTTTCGTCCACAGGTGAAGGCGCGTCTCGGACGGGGATTTCAAACGCTGCCAGTGGCGCAACCACGTTAACTTCAGTCTCTGAAGGGGCGCTGACCGGCAAGTCTTCAGGTTCGCCGGTCGGCTCGGCGAGACCGCACAATGTCTCGTCGTTGAATCCCGGTGTAATGGGGGCGCGATAAAGCGGCGGATGTTCCGAATAGTCATTGCGGGGATATGAGCGTTCCGCAACTGGGCGTGCTCGAGTACGCAACCTTGTAAGGGCGTCCTCAACGTGATCCGGCCATTCGGGCACGCGGCGATTCAAATAGACGGCGATACCCAGGACACACGCAAGTATGGCCATGGCGAGAAGCATCGTCTGGCGCAGCGTCTTGTCTTGCGAGATCCTTTGCGCTTGCGCCCGAGAAGCAACAGGTGTCGCCGCCGGGGGGGTGCTGGCTTCAGCGGACGCATTCGCCACCGGCGCAGCCGCTGCCGGACGCGCGGGCAGCGCCGACGTCGTTAGGTCACTTGATCTGTCGTGATTGAGCAATGGGGCTGGAGATTGCGGCGAAGGAGCCTCGGCGATCTTTAGCTCCTGCCCCGCCATGCGCGCCCCGACGTAGTTGAAGGTCACGGCATTTGCGATCTGAAACTCGGGGATGGCGTGCGCCGTCCGCTCTTGTGGTTCGTCCGTCTGCGTTTGTGCTGGCGGCTGCGGATTTGCCGCCGCCGCCTCCTGCGTGATCGCCACTGGGGCCGGCGTCGGCGTGCGATGTGCGATCTTGTGCGAACGCTCGAGCGGGGGGAGCTCAATCGTCGTCACCCAGTCCGGATCTTCGGCTGTCGTGTCGGGCTCGATCGTCACGCCACTTTGATCGGCGTTGAGATGGGCGGCCGCCTGCTCCGCCTCGGTTGGGCAAGTCCCATTAGTCTCGGTTTCGAGCGCATTGATCTTCTCGTCGAGATTTGGAAACGGATGATAGCTGAACGCATGCCGGTAATCGGCGAGCGCGCCGCACTTATCATTGCGCAATTCCTTGATCTCAGCCCGCTTCCGATGTGCGCTCCCGCGCGTCCAATTGCTGATATGGCTTTCGGGATCTGTGCGGCGGATCAGCTCGCTGCAGGCGCCCTCGACATCACGGAACATGCATTCCTTGAAGAAAAGAGCGGCCACCGGAGAGCCGGCATTTCCCTCCTCGATCCTGCTGGTCATCTCCTTGAGATCGCGCGAACTGGCCTCGAGTCTGTCAAGCCAAACCTGGGCCATTGCGGCGCCAGGCGACATCAGAACGAGGATCAGTAGAAGTCCGCTGGCGTGTGGGCGCAGAGACGCGCTCAAACGGACATCACGGATGAAGCCCGCCGCGCGACAAAACCCGTTCTTGAGTGCGGCTCTCCTACGACCGCGCCTCATTGATCCGCACCTTTCCCGGCGTTCCAGCAGACTGTAGCTCTGAAGGCTTTGCCAATCGTTCTGCGCTGCTCATCAAGCGATCGAGATCGAGCGGCACCGAACGAGGTGCAGAGTGCTCCGCCGGCTGAGCCTGTTCGGTGCGGACATCATCAAGCCCAAGACCGGCGATTTCTTTCTGCAGGCTGCGCCGGTAAACCTCGACCGCTTTCTCCCGCTCCTGTCGCGAT
>CAZSNH010000274.1:1891-3401 GCA_964607855.1 uncultured Hyphomicrobium sp.
TCTGCAGGCTGCGCCGGTAACGCTCGAGGATCACGCGCACGGCTTCGCCGAGCTCCTCGCGGAACACGCGACCCGATTCGCTCATTGAGTTCAGCGAATTCTGCGAGCCGACATCGAGCGTTGCGTTAATGCCGCTCAGCGCCATGACGCCCGATTCAAGAATTTCGGAAACCGCTTTCAGTTCCCGGTCGCAGCCGATGGCCAGCTCCTGGCGGATCTGTTTGTAAAGTTGGTACTTGTTCACGACCGCTCCCCCTCGCCTAGCTACACAGAAGCGCGCCGAGCAAGATCACTTGCCGCGCGGTGCTCGCCCTCGACGTCTCTTTGCCGGCGAGAAGAGCGTGAAAGCATGCTTACGCCGGACATTGCTCGGAACGTGAAGTCCATTCGCAGTGTCTTCCCGCCAGGATGCGCTCCCGCCCCGATCCCGTCTTCTAATTGATTCCCCGCTTCCAGACGCGCAATACGCTTCGACCCTAATGCTGATGCACAGTTGACTGGGGGAGGCACGCCGGCGGCGGCCGGTCTGCTCACAGTCTTGAGGTAAAGACCCGCCCGCGATCAAAGTATCGGTGCGACCGCCCTTCGAAAAAAGTGGTGCCAATATGAGTTGTAGGGGCCTTTTAGGCTGAATTGATTTCTACTGAGCAGGGCGGTTATAGGCGCCGACCTGCAGCATGCTGTGTGTCAGGCCGCGCCCATTACCACCAGCTGAACAGCCCCTTGGGGCCCGAGGGCCGGCGGCGGTCATAACGATAATAGGGCCGGCTCGGACGGTACGGCCGATAGGAGAAGTAATAGCCGTCGTCGTAATAATCGAAGTAGTAGCTCGGCGGCGGCTGGCGCTTGCGCTTCACCAGTGCGCCCTGCGGCTCGTCACTCGCAACTATGATGAAGTCCGTCGCCTTGCCGGTCTCCTTGCTCTGCTCCTCATCGGAAATAATGAGCGACGAGCCGGGCCAGACGTATTTGGATATGCGCGCGCGCACATCCGCAGGGATCGATATGCGCTCGAGCGCAGCCGCTGCGGTCTTGACGTTGGTCACGGGCGGCGCGTAGTTCGCCTTCTCGCTGCGCTTGTAGTCACGTGGCCGATATTCGAAATCGTCGTCGGAGATCTCCCCGTATGTACGGCGCGAAATGGTCACCACGTTCCATCGCACGTCGTTTCCGTCATTAGCGTAATCGAGGGCCGTGAAAACGTGCGTGCCGATGGGCTGATCCGGGTCGGCGACCGTGACCGGACTGTCGAAGACGGGCTCGTTCCCCTGCCGGACGTAAAGCTTCTGAGATTTCCGGCTTACGAAAACCGATATTGGAAGCGTCTTGCGTTTTGCTTCGACGGCAGCGGCCACGGCCGCCGTCTTGGTTGCCTCGGCGGCGGAAATTTCTTCTTTGAGCTTCGCGACGGCCTTCTCGGCGCCCTCGGCCGCCTTCGCTGCCTCCGCAAGCTTCATCTCAGAGCTCGCGAGTGCCGAAGCGGCGTCCGACTTCTCTTTCTCGGCACGCT
>CAZSNH010000274.1:3411-4777 GCA_964607855.1 uncultured Hyphomicrobium sp.
GAGGCGAGCTCGCCTCGGCGAGGGCCTTGTCTGCTCTGCTAAGCCGCGCTTCTGCCTTGCGCTTCACCTCAATAGCACGGCCTCTCTTTGCGATGAGCGCGAGCTCAGCTGAATACGACTTGAGCTTTGCCTTAAGGCTCTCCCACTGACTGACGGCAACCTGAGCTTCCTGCGCCTTGAGCTTCGCCACATCCTTGAGCGTTTCAAGAAGGGCCTGCCGCGCCGGCCAGTTGCGAACATCCGGATTTTGAATGGTGGCGCGCTCGTCGTCCCACTCCGTGGGCTCGTAGGAGGCCGGCGTAGCGAGGGCGACATCACTGATGGCCTCGGGTCTCAAGAGCAAGGGGTGGGCAATCTCTATGGGAGCGATGTCGTCTTTCGAGATCACGACACGCATGCCGAGCTTGGTTTGGGAAAAAATCCGCCGGGCAAAATCATGCGGCAGACGCACGCATCCGTGCGAGGCGGGATACCCGGGAAGTGCGCCCGCATGTAGCGCGACGCCCGACCAGGTAATCCGCTGCATAAAGGGCATGGACGCATCGTCGTAGAGGTTCGAGTAATGCTCCTCCTCTTTCTGGAGGATGCTGAAAACACCGACTGGTGTCTCATAACCCGTCTGGCCGCTTGAAATGCGCGCACGGACAGCGTTTCCGCCGGCATCGTAGAGAGAAATTCGCTGGTCCTTGAGGGAGACAATGGCGAGGGCGGCAGGGGTACTGAGTGTCGCTGGCGCTTCCTCTCTGGCCTCCTTCTTCCGGTCGAGGGCGATTGCCGGCGCAGCAACCGCGAGCGCCGCCGCTCCGGCGGCAATGACCGCCAGGACGGGAGGGACAAAGCGCGTCAACGAAGGACCGGAAAGCATTGATGGGACCTCGAGTTCTCTAGCCTGACCGTACTTTAAGGCCCATTTTGGAAACAAATCATAACGCCGCTTGCCAATCCGGGCTACCCTCTCGTCACCGCTTCGAGCTGATGAGTGGGACGTCAGACAAAGCCCTTACAATCCTTACTGGTTATCTGCACTTCCAAACTCGGCGTCACGATTGCCTTGCGGCACCATGTGGCTGCTTTGCATCCGCACACGTCTCGGCCCGCGGGGAACTTCCTTTTTTGCGTGGGAACATGGCTGTCAGAGGGTGGCCTTATTGTTGCACCGAATGGGCCACAGCTGTTGGCAGAGCATTTCCGCTCATAGTCTTCGAAGAGGCCGCAGCCGAACCATTACTTCGGCTCCGAACCTATTGGTTCCGTGCTTTCATCGGGCTGGCATGCCTGGAAAAATGGTCGGAGCGGCGGGATTTGAACCCACGACCCCCAGTCCCCCAGACTGGTGCGCTAACCAGGCTGCGCTACGCTCCGACTA
>CAZSNH010000275.1:0-4770 GCA_964607855.1 uncultured Hyphomicrobium sp.
GCCTTTTGGCCACCTTAGCCCGCATTGGGGACCCGTCGGAAGGTCTTGGTGGCTTGACCGCCGTCCAGACCGAGAAATTTGCAAAATATGCAGCTAAACCAAGAGGTTGACACCATGAAGTTTCGTCCTCTGCATGATCGCGTCGTTGTGAAGCGCATCGAGGAAGACACCCGTACGGCCGGCGGCATCATCATTCCGGACACCGCCAAGGAGAAGCCTATGCAAGGCGAAGTGATTGCCGTGGGGCCGGGCGCTCGTGACGACCAGGGTCGACTGGTTGCCATCGAAGTGAAGCCAGGAGATCGCGTGCTGTTCGGCAAGTGGTCGGGCACCGAGGTCAAGATCGACGGCGAGGAGCTGTTGATCATGAAGGAGAGCGACATCCTGGGCGTTCTCGAAGGCAAGTCGGCTGCGAAGGCCGCAGCGTAATTCCAAGTCAAAACCCTCAAAAATCAAGCTGGAGAAGCCAACGATGGCAGCCAAGGAAGTCAAATTCTCACAAGACGCCCGCGAGCGCATGCTGCGCGGAGTCGACGTACTCGCGAATGCAGTCAGAGTGACCCTCGGTCCCAAGGGCCGCAACGTGGTTATCGAAAAAAGTTTTGGGGCCCCTCGCATCACCAAGGACGGCGTCACCGTCGCCAAGGAGATCGAGCTTGAGGACAAGTTCGAGAATATGGGCGCCCAGATGCTGCGCGAAGTGGCATCAAAGACGTCCGACCTCGCCGGTGATGGCACTACCACTGCCACCGTTCTTGCCCAGGCGATCGTTCGCGAAGGCGCAAAGTCGGTTGCTGCCGGTGCCAATCCGATGGATCTCAAGCGCGGCATCGATCAAGCAGTCGCCGCCGTCGTCTCCGAACTCAAGGCGAAGGCAAAGAAGGTGACTTCGAATGACGAGATCGCACAGGTCGGTGCCATCTCTGCGAACGGTGACATCGAAGTCGGCCGGATCCTGGCTAAGGCCATGAAGCAGGTCGGCAATGAAGGCGTCATCACGGTCGAGGAAGCTAAAAGCCTCGAGACCGAGCTCGATGTCGTCGAAGGCATGCAGTTCGACCGGGGCTATCTCTCGCCCTACTTCGTCACCAACGCCGACAAGATGGTGGCAGAACTCGAGACGCCTTACATCCTCATTCACGAGAAGAAGCTCTCGGGGCTTCAGTCCATGCTTCCCGTGCTTGAAGCTGTCGTGCAGTCGGGAAAGCCCCTTCTCATCATCGCCGAGGACGTGGAAGGCGAGGCCCTCGCTACGCTCGTCGTCAACAAGCTTCGCGGCGGCCTCAAGGTTGCAGCCGTAAAGGCCCCTGGCTTCGGCGATCGACGCAAGGCCATGCTCGAGGACATCGCTGTTCTGACGGGCGGAACCGTCATATCGGAAGACCTCGGGATCAAGCTCGAGAACGTGACCTTGAAGGATCTTGGGCGCGCCAAGAAAGTTACGATCGACAAGGAGAACACCACGATCGTCGATGGGTCGGGCAAGAAGACCGACATCGAGGCCCGCGTGAAGCAGATCAAGGCCCAGATCGAGGAAAGCACGTCCGACTACGACCGCGAGAAGCTCCAGGAGCGTCTTGCGAAGCTTGCTGGCGGCGTTGCAGTGATCAAGGTCGGCGGCGCTACCGAGGTCGAGGTCAAGGAGCGCAAGGATCGCGTCGATGACGCACTTCATGCGACCCGCGCCGCGGTCGAAGAGGGCATCGTTCCCGGCGGTGGCGTGGCACTCCTGCGCGCCATAAAGGTGCTCGACGGGCTCAAGGCCGAAAATGAAGATCAGAAAGTTGGCATCACCATCGTCAAGAAGGCGCTTCAGACGCCGGCCCGTCAGATCTTCCAGAACGCAGGAGAGGATGGCTCGGTGATCGTCGGCAAGATCCTCGAGAACTCGAACTACTCATACGGCTACAATGCCCAGTCGGGTGAGTTCGTCGATCTCGTCGCCGACGGCGTTATCGATCCGGCCAAGGTCGTGCGCTGCGCATTGCAGGATGCGGCCTCTGTTGCCGGCCTTCTCATCACGACCGAAGCCATGGTCGCCGACAGGCCCAAGAAGGAGGCTGCTCCCGCCATGCCGGGCGGCGGCATGGGTGGCATGGGCGGCATGGACTTCTAAGTCCTGCCCTCATCCCAAGAGGTCAAACTTCCGAAACCGCCGCGGTTCTCCGCGGCGGTTTTTGTTTTGCACCTCTTGAGCCTTGTCATTGAGCCTTGTCATAGTGGACGGGCCACCTACATGCATGACTATTGGCAATGGAAACAACGGAGGCAAGCCATGCACGCCGTCGAGATCCAAGACCAGGCCCGGAGGCTTTTTGAGGCCATGGGGAGCAAGGCCATTGCGGAGGCCGCGCAGAAGGCCAAGGCCCATGAGGAGGCCGGCCAGAAGGATGAGGCCCGGGATTGGCGCCAGGTCGAGGCCGCCCTGAAGCTCATGCAGGGACCGCGGGTCAGCTGAAGATCGGTTGAAGTATTCTAGATTTCGCCGCGCTGAAAGTGCGGGCGGGCGGTCTGACGGATCAGTTGTCCGGTTTCAGAAGGCTGTCCCATGCAAAGAGCGTGAGCACGTAGGCGACGCCCATGAACAGGAAGCTATTGGCGACTGCTGCTGGCTGCTCTTCGGAGAGTCCGAGCTCGGGCGCGAAGAAGTGAACGGCAAGGCCAGCGGCAATGGCGGCCAATGAGAGCAACGAGAACGAGATCTGCATGAATTTGTATGATCGCTCGCGGACCTCTGCGAGTACGTCGTCGCCTTCTTCCATAGCCCCTTGCCCCACGCATACGCTTCCTGTGTGCGGACGATAACGCGGAGGCAGGGGAATTGAAAACTGTAATTTACGATTTGGTAACCAATGCGCGGCGGCGAAGTTCGGCGGCAAGCAAAGCCGGATCACCTGGAAAGTCATTCGCGATCCACCACTCCTCGAATCCCGAAATGATACGACCGACGTCAGGACCGGGAGGAACGCCGAGTGCCAAAACATCGCTGCCTCGGACCGGCAACTCGGGCGGTTTGAATGTGGTGGCGAGCGCGAGACGTAGACGCCGATCTTTGTCAGACACGGGGGCATCCGAGCGCGCCCAGGTAAAGATCATCCCGTCTTCGAAGCGCTCCGCGCCCTGCCGGTAAATGAAGGCTCGCGCTTCGTTCTCGGGCTGGCTTGGGTCGAAGGCCGGATCATTGAGCGCCATTCCCGCGAGGCGATCGTATTCTTGTGACGAGAGCTTGAGCCGTTCCTTCAATTGAAGCGCCGCGCCCGGACCCATCAAGGTAAGCGCTCCAAGTCGTAACAAAGGATCGGCCGGGCGCTGCAAGGCCGTTTCGATTTCGATCGTGCGCGCCAGACTACGGGAATGGCATTCCGCCTCGAATAGTTCGGAAAGGATGTCCGCCTCATCCATCAGCACCACGGCTTTCGCCGCTGCTTTGGCAACAAGCAGGCGCAGCAATTCCGCGCGAATGCGCTCGCCCGAGAGTTGCTTGAGACCTCCCTTGAGGGCACGGCAGGCGGAGAGGCCATCCGTGTTCGGGACACCGTTCGCGTACTGGGCCGTAAAGCGGAAGAAGCGCAGGATTCTCAGGTAGTCCTCTCTGATCCGGTCCGCCGCGTTGCCGATGAAGCGAACGTGCCTATTCCGGATGTCAGGAAGGCCGCCTAGCGGATCATGGATGAGACCGGTTGCATCGCAATAGAGCGCATTGATCGTGAAGTCGCGACGCTGCGCATCCTCTGCCCAGTCCGTCGTAAAGGTCACCCGCGCATGGCGGCCGAAGGTTTCGATATCCCGCCGCAGTGTCGTGACCTCAAAAGGCGTATGATTGACAACGACCGTGATTGTGCCGTGCTCGAGACCCGTCGGTACAGGCCTCAGACCTGCTTGCGTCGTGAGCCGCATGACGTCTTCCGGCGTCGCAGTCGTCGCGAAGTCGACGTCTTTTACCGCTTCATTGAGAAGTGCATTTCTCACCGCCCCGCCAACTGCACGGGCCTCGAAACCGCCGGAAGCGATGGCCGCAAAAATGGCTTGGGCTTCGTCGCTGGTGAGCCAATGTGCATCCGCCAGACGTACGGCCCCCTGTTGGCTATCTCGCATTCCTGGTTCCGGTTAGGGATTGATCTTCCGGCTCGGCTCGATGTGCCCATCCTTCATCTCGGCGGGCACATAGATTTCGCCTGGTTTGCCGCCGCTGTAGGAGCCAAACGCGATGAGGGTTGCGATGACGAGAAATGCGCCGGCCGCGAAGAGCCAGATAAGGGGTGCTTCGTCCAGAACGCCGGCCGGACGTGCGCCATTACCCGGATCAGGCTGGGCCGCATCGCGGGTCAACACAACATAGGCCACGTAGATCAACGTAGGCGCGAGAAAAAGAAGGAGATTCTCGATGAACACTCTGATCATGGCAGTGTCATTCTCCTCAACATATTCATGAGGATTCC
The DNA here is from genome assembly GCA_964607855.1 of uncultured Hyphomicrobium sp. GTDB lineage: Bacteria > Pseudomonadota > Alphaproteobacteria > Rhizobiales > Hyphomicrobiaceae > CAZSNH01. The sequence goes on from CAZSNH010000275.1 coordinate 4,440, forward strand.
GGCTGTTGCTCCCCAAATATAGCGCTCGCCATAGGGAATGGCATAAAAACTTCGCTCCCGGCCGGCGATTGTGCGCACGTCCCTTTGAAAGTTTGAGTTCTGCAAGAGGAAGCTGAGCGGCACCTCGAAAGCATCCGCCACCTCCTGCCGGTTGAGGGAGAGAGAAAAATCGGGCTGCACCAGGGCCACCACGGGAATGATGCTGAAGCCTGTGCCGGTGCGATAGCGATCCAAATAGCCGACAGGTTCAATGAGTGATGCGTTGAGACCTACTTCCTCGCGTGCTTCGCGCAGGGCCGCCTCAAGTGGTGTTTCTCCGCGGTCAATCTTG
>CAZSNH010000276.1:0-2965 GCA_964607855.1 uncultured Hyphomicrobium sp.
CCCGTACTACGTCATTGATGAGATCGCGACGTTCCAGCGCGAGGTGATGGACTACTTCGCCGCCGAATACAAACACGGGCGGACGCCGAACCCATGCGTCATCTGCAACGAACGCGTCAAGTTCGGCTCGCTGCTGCGCAAGGCACGCGCCCTCGGCGCGGAGACGGTCGCGACCGGCCACTACGCGCGAATCGTCGAGACGGCCCGGCACGAGTTGCGTCGCGCGCGCGACGCGCGCAAGGATCAGACCTATTTTCTGTTCACGCTCCGTCGGGAGCAGCTCGCCCGCGCGATGTTTCCGCTCGGCGAGATGACGAAGGACGAGGTCCGCGCCATCGCGAAGCAAATCGGGCTGAAGACCTACGGCAAGGAGGAAAGTCAGGAAGTCTGTTTCGTGCCGGAGAACGATTACCGACGGTTTCTGCGCGAGAGCGCCGGTATCACGGACAACCGGGGCGAGATCGTCACCCGAGCCGGCAACGTCCTCGGCCATCATGCCGGCATCCACAATTTCACCATCGGCCAGCGTGAAGGATTGAATCTCGGCGGACTGCCGCGCCCGCTCTACGTCGTGGAACTCGACGCGCAGACGAATCGCGTCATCGTCGGCGAGGCCGCCGACCTGTTGCGCGACGAGTTCGAGGTCAGCGATTGCGTGTGGCACGTCGCCGCGCCGACCGACCCGCTGGAGGTCACCGTGAAACCGCGCCACCAGCATCCCGGCGCGCGGGCATTCGTCGTCTCGTTGGCCGGCAACCGCGCCGCCTCGCTGTCGAGCCAGGCGCTGGCGCGGGCAGCGCATGCTCTGAAAGGCGCTGTTGGAAACTTCGGAGCAAGGTCGGCCTACAGGGCAGCACAGAGGCTGGTGTCGCCGCTCGCTTGAAAACGCATGAATTTGGACAGCGCCGACTTACCCTGCCCCTTCCTCATCGCTGCAAGCATCATCATCGCCGCAGGCGGTTCCCGCAGACCAGGCCGATCTGACTTTATCAGCATCATCGCCGCAGGCGTTTCTTCCCCTCTCGCCTTTTGTTAGCATCCCTGGTCGAGAACAAAATATGAAACCCCGGCTGCTTGAACAACCGGGGTTTTTCCTTGGATGCTCCGTTTCCGAAGCACAAGTTCTAGTTGGGCTGCATTTTCCCATCTTCGGTCTCGGCTGTCCATTCTGACCGGGATTCACGTGTTTGATGATTGTCAGGCTGTTTTTCGGCAATGCTTTTGTCCCGCGCCGGGCTGTGGCGCTCTGTTCTTCGTCTGCCCGGATTGTGATCAGGAGCAGGTCTATTGCAGCGACTCCTGTCGCAAACTCGCCCGCCTCGCTCAACACCGCCTCGCCAATCGTCGTCATCAACAATCCGAAGAAGGCCGCCTCGATCACCGCGATCGCCAGCGCGCTTACCGGAGGCGCAAGGCCCTGGCCTCCTCTCAATCGGCCACTACAAAAAACGTGACGGATCATACTCCCATTCCTGCTCCTGACTGTGTCACCTTGCTGGCGGCGGCCTCTGCCATTCAAAACAGGCCGTCCTCGACAAAAGCTGCGCCCCTCCGACCACCAGAGCGCTTCTTTCATTCGGATCACGTCCTTGTGGTCTGTCGTTTTTGTGGCCGGCGCGGGCGCTTTCTCAATCCCTTTCACGAAAGGAGTCGCTAAAGATGATCTCTATTGAGTTGATCGCTAAAATCCGCCGCCTTTTCTTCGCCGAACATTGGAAGATCGGAACCATCGCCGCCCAACTCGATCTCCATCCGGACACCGTGCGCGGCGCTATCGAGTCTCATCGTTTCAATCCGGAGCGGACGCCGAGCTTCCGCGCAACACTGACCGACCCCTATCTCGATTTCATCAATCAAACCCTCCAACAATATCCCCGCCTGCGCGCCACTCGCATTTATGAAATGATTCGCGCTCGCGGCTACACAGGCTCGATTACCCAATTGCGCCGTGTCGTGAGTTCCTTGCGGCCGCAAAAACGAGAAGCCTTTTTACGCTTGACGACGCTGCCCGGCGAACAAGCGCAAGCCGATTGGGCGCATTTCGGCACAGTCCGCGTAGGTCGGGCTGAGCGTAAGCTTTCCTGTTTCGTCATCACACTTTCCTATTCGCGCGCTTTGTGGGTCGAATTCTTCTTTGACCAGAGCATCGAGAATCTGCTCCTCGGACACGTTCACGCCTTTTCTGACTGGGGCGGGGTTCCGAGAAATGTTCTCTTTGACAATATGCGCAGCGTGGTCAGTGAGCGCCGCGGCGAGGCGATCCACTTCCACCCGCGCCTGCTCGAATTGTGCGCTCATTATCACTTCGCGGCTTTGCCTTGTCGCCCGGCTCGCGGCAACGAGAAAGGCCGTGTCGAACGCGCCATCCAGTACATCCGCCACTCTTTCTTCGCCGCCCGCTCGTTTGCCGGACTCGGCGATTTGAATGCGCAAGCGCGCGCCTGGCGAGATGAGATCGCCCATCAGCGTCCTTGGCCCTCAGACGATCGGCGCAGCGTGATTGAAGTCTTCCACGAAGAACAGCCAAGGTTGCTTCCCTTACCAGTCAACGCCTTCGAGTGTGATCTGATCAAGCCCGTCCGCTCCGGCAAGACCATCTACGTGCGCTTTGACGGGAACGACTACTCCATCCCGCCAGAGGCTGTCGGCCGGCCGCTGATGCTGCTGGCCGGCCCGGAGACAGTGCGTTTGCTCGCTGGCCCGCAGGAGATCGCCCGCCACCGCCGCTCTTACTCACGTCACGAAACGATTGAAGACCCGGCGCACATCGCGGCAGTAGTCAAAGACAAGCGCAAGGCGCTCGGCGCGACCGCCACTTCAAGGCTCTCATCACACTTGCCACGAGTGGAGGAGTTTCTCGACGCCGCTTTTGCCTGCGGCGAACAGGTCGGCCGGCAAAGCAAAAAGCTGAGCGAGTTGTTGGACGATTACGGCGCGGCTGAGTTGAACGCGGCGATCGAGGAAG
>CAZSNH010000276.1:2975-4763 GCA_964607855.1 uncultured Hyphomicrobium sp.
GCCACGGGTGGCTTCTTTGGCGCTCATTCTCGAACAGCGCCGGAGGAAGAGCCGATCTGTGCGGTTGCCTGTAGACCTCTCGCATCACCCGCATCTTCGCCATTTCGAGGACCTCTCGGTCCCGACTCAAAACCTGCCAAACCTGGAGGCTTACGATGAAGGAAGTCACGACGAGGAATGATGATTTCGCCGCCCTTCTGCTGCGCCTCGGATTGCGAGCGACCGCTGAAGGTCTGGATGATTTGCTTTCGCGCGCCATCAAACAGAAATGGTCGCACCGGCAATTGTTGGAAGAGATGGCGCGGGCAGAGACTGCGGCCAAGGCGGCGCGCAACCTGGAGCGGCGACTTCAGGCGGCGCGGATCGGCCGTTTTAAAGCCATGGCCGATTTCGACTGGAATTGGCCGCAGAAGATTGACCGTGAGTTGATCGAACGATGGCTGAGACTGGAACCCATAGCCGAAGGTCGCAACCTGATTTTGCTGGGAAGCAACGGAGTTGGGAAGACAACCATCGCGAAGAATGCGGCTTATCAAGCAGTGATGGCTGGCCGGAGCGTGCTCTTCCGGACGGCTTCAGAATTGATCTCGGACTTGAGTTGTGACTCTCCGCAATTGCGCAAGCGAAAGCTGCGGCTCTACGGGCGAGTGGATATGTTATGCATCGACGAGGTTGGGTATCTGGCCTACGACTCCCACGCCGCGGATTTATTGTACGAAGTGGTCAACCGCCGCTACGAATCGGGGGCCATAGTGATGACGACCAACCGCGCGTTCAAGGACTGGAACGAGGTCTTCCCGAACGCGACCAGCATTGGGACGATGTGCGATCGCTTACTTCACCATGCCGATGTGGTCGTCATTGAAGGATCGAGTTACCGGCGAAGAGAAAGCGAAGCGGAGAAGGCCGCGCGGAGGAACACGCCATGAAAGGCGCCGCGAGCGAACGGGAGGAATATGTGTCACGAGTCTTGAGGCTCTATCTCGGGCTGGCCGAAACGCCAGCCCGATCAAGTCGGTTAGATCGAGGACTGGCTGAAGAACTTTACGAAAAGCAGATCAAGCTTGAAGAAGTAGAAGCGGCGATGATCCTGGCCAGCGCCCGGCGTTTGCTGCGAAGCGCTGATGCTCCCAAACTGGGGCCGATCCGATCTTTGCATTACTTTCTCCCAGTGATCGATGAGGTCAGAAGTGTTCCGATCTCGGCTGACTACATCCAATACCTGCGCGGCAAACTCGCCGCATTTGAGAAGGGATGCCTCAAACCTTACAAAGCTTGACCGGCTGTCCGTAAGAGGCCGTAGCCAAGGAGATCGGCGGTGTTCAAATTCATGCGGTTTTACATGGTTGGCGACAATCTGGACGTGCTCCGTCCAGACGACATCGAAACTGCCATCGTCGTAGGGGATTTCCAAGGCGCTCGCCTGTCGGAATGCGACTTTGTCACTCAGTCCGACCATGCCGGCGAGAGCGTTGGCGACATCCACGTATTCTTGGGTGAGGTCAATTCCGGTCACCTGACACTGATGCTCTGCGGCCAGGTAACGTGCGGAACCCCCGAGGCCACATCCGACGTCCAGTACGCGCGAACCTGGCTTGAGTGAGGCGCTACGAGCCAGTTCCATTGTAGCCTCGCGTCCGCGGATGTGAAACTCATCGACGGGTGCGAGGTCCTCGGGTTTCAGCCGATCGAGATCCTTTCCTGATTGGCGCAGCGCCCCGACTATCGAATCGAGGATCCGTCCTCGACCGTAGTGTTGCTCGACGTGCTCTCGTACGCTATCCATCG
>CAZSNH010000277.1:0-4748 GCA_964607855.1 uncultured Hyphomicrobium sp.
CGTATGAGGCGGTTCGATCCCTCAAGTACTTGTCTCGTGCCGAGGAACTGCACATCGTACACGTGCTCGATGTTCCCAGCCCGGCCTATCCCATGATGATGCCGGAAGTGGCGCAGGAACTGTACGAGACGGTCGAGCGGAACATGCGCGACGATGGGACTCGTCTGTTGGATCGCATTGTGTCGTTACTCCCCTTGGATGTCGGACCGGTCACAAAACATTTGGTGGACGGCTCCCCGGCGGACCAGATCGTGGCCTTGGCCGAACAACTCAAGGTGGAACTGATTCTCATGGGGAGCCGAGGCCTTGGACCGATCAAGGAACGGCTCATCGGGAGCGTCTCCCATCGAGTGCTGACGTTCGCGCCCGGTGCCAAACTGATTCTGCCTGGTCCCTTGAAAACGCTGCAGCATATCCTCCTTCCTTTACAGGGAACCTACGACGCAGACCATGCCCTCGCGTTCCTTCAACAAAAACCTTTTCGCGAACTGCCCACCGTCACCCTCTTCACCGTCCTTCCTCATACGAGGCCGCCCTGGCCAGTGGATGCGGCCTCGGTCGAACACATGGAAACCCATTCGCTCAATAAAGCGAAGGACTTTCTTAACGAAGCGGCCACCAAGCTCAAACCCTATGGCTATCAAACCCGCGTGGCAACCATGTTGGGGACGCCGGTTGATGGAATTCTTCAGCAAGCCAAGACCTTGAATCCGGATCTTATCCTCGTGGGATCCCGCGGGCGCCGCGGCCTCACTCGCATGGTGCTCGGCAGTGTTTCCCATGCGTTGTTGCACCAGGGGACCTATCCACTCCTGATTGTCGGTTGATTGTCGAAAGGAGGGTGCTATGCCGATGTACGACTATAAGTGTCTCGAGTGCGGAAAAGAATCAGTGATCGTGGTCACGTTGAAAGAACATGAAGCGGGCGCCGTCAGATGTCCGGCCTGCGGAAGCACGAAGCTGCAACAACTCTTCAGCCCGTTCACTGCTCATACCACAAAGAAGAGTTAGCAGCGTGTTGAAAAAGTCCACCGGCGGCGTTCTCGCATCGTTCAGATCCTCAACGCACCCCAGAGGTACGCCTCGCCCCTTCTCTCGCGGTGGCCTTGCTGGACGGCTTTTTTGAACACGCTGCACGATTAGATCGATCATGCAATCACGACACACAGGGAACCGCCTCTTCATCGTAGGATCGTGGGCCCTTCTCGTTCTGATTGGCCTGGTGCTATCCTCCTTATACGCACAAGATTATCCCCCCGACCATACACGCGGGAAAGTCGTGTACGAGCAGCATTGTCAACGTTGCCATGGACCAAACGGTCGAGGAGATGGGCCGGACGCCGCTTCGTCGAAAGTTCCCCCGGCGAATTTTCAGCGATTTCAATCGTTCCTGAAATCCGATGAGGGGTTACTGCGGACGATCGAGCATGGCATCGTCTTCAGCCCGATGCATGCGTGGCGCGGTCGGCTCACCGACGGAGAAATGGAAGACGTCGTCGTTTACATTCGCCTGTTGTCACAACGAGGCCCGTAACCGGTCGAAGCTCGCGTGAGGTATTGATCCTACAGCTCTGGTCACATTCGCTACCCACAGCTCCCATGATTTCCCTCACCCCCCAGGACGCATTGCTCATTGTAGACATCCAGAACGATTTTCTCCCAGGCGGAGCGCTCGGCATCAGTGGCAGTGATGCCATTCTTCCCATCGTGGACAACTATGTTCGACGGTTTCATACACGCAGGCTCCCTATTTTTCTGACTCGCGATTGGCACCCGCCCAACCATTGCTCTTTTCGATCACAGGGGGGACCATGGCCGGTGCATTGTGTCGCCGGTTCAGTTGGCGCTCTTCCGCCGCCGTCGTTTTCGCCGCCTCTATCGGCTGTCATCATTTACAAGGCCATCGACCGAGACCAAGAAGCCTACTCGGCATTTCACAACACCGCGCTGGATCGGCATCTACGCGCTCTGAGCGTCCGGCGGCTGTTCATCGGTGGGCTGGCCACCGACTATTGCGTCTTGAATTCGGTCAAGGATGCGCGGGCATTGGGTTATGACGTGTGCCTCCTAATGGACGGCATCAAGGCGGCCAATCTTCAGCCTGACGATGGCCGCCGCGCCGAAGAGCAGATGATCCGCTTGGGAGCGGTGCCGGTTCGATGGGATATGCGTGGAGAATGAACCCTTCGACCAGTGCTCTACTGACCGACCTCTATGAACTGACGATGGCCCAGGCCTACTTGGAACAAGGGATGGAAGGACCGGCTGTCTTCGAGTTCTTTGTGCGCAAATTGCCCATTCACCGGAACTTTTTGATCGCAGCCGGTCTCGAACAGGTATTGGACTATCTCTCGAACCTGCGGGTGACGCAGGAAGAGCTGGGTTGGCTCGAGCGATCGGGACGATTCAGTCCGAAACTGCTTCACTACTTGGAAACTCTGCAATTCACCGGTAATGTGGAGGCGATGCCCGAAGGGACAATATTTTTCCCCCACGAGCCGATCCTCAGAATTGTCGCGCCGCTTCCGCAAGCCCAACTGGTCGAAAGCCGGGTGATCAACCTGTTGAATTTCCAGACCATGATCGCCTCCAAAGCGGCACGTTCGGTGCTGGTCGCAGGAGAGAAACCGCTCATTGATTTCGGGCTGCGCCGTGCCCATGGCGCGGAAGCGGGTCTCCTTGCCGCGAGGGCAAGCTATGTGGCGGGCTTCGCCGGAACGGCGACCGTCCTAGCCGGCATGGTTTACGGAATTCCTCTCTATGGCACGATGGCCCACTCCTTCGTGCAAGCCCACGAAGACGAACTCCTGGCCTTCGAGCACTTCGCCCAGACTCAACCCGATCATGTCGTTTTCCTCCTCGATACATATGAGACGGAAGCCGCCGCTGGTAAAGTCGTATCGTTGGCCGGAAAACTTCAAGCCCATGGTATTACCGTCAAAGGAGTACGATTGGACAGCGGTGATCTGGCCGACCATGCCCGAAAGGTTCGACGCATCCTCGATGAAGGAGGCTTGCCTGAGACGCAGATTCTCGCGAGCGGCAACCTCGATGAATATCGTCTCAGAGATTTGATCCGCATGGGCGCGCCGATCGACAGTTTTGCCGTTGGAACGGCCATGACAACTTCTTCCGACGCCCCTACTCTGGACTGCGCCTACAAACTTCAGGAATATGCCGGGCGCCCCTGCCGCAAGCGATCGGAGGGCAAAGCCACGTGGCCCGGCCGCAAACAGGTATTCCGGTTTCATGGCAGCGACGGTCACCTCGATCATGACGTCGTGACAACCGACATCGATCAACTGCTCGGCGAACCGTTGCTCCGACCTGTGATGAAGGATGGCCGCCGCCTTGCGCCAATGCAGGACCTGACCGACGTGCGGCGCTATGTCGCTGCGCAGTTGAGGCAACTTCCCGAATCGCTGCGAGCCCTTGAGACGGCACCGGCCTACGACGTGCAGATCTCACCGTCTTTACAAAAACTGGCCCAGACAGTTGACCGCACCCTCTCACACTGAAGGAGACACGAGATGACGCATCCCTTCGCGCCAACGGTTGTTGTGGGAATCATGCTGCTCGTGGGACCCACCGTCATGGGGGCCGGGGCAATCGGCCCACCGCTACCCGATGCCAAACCGTCCGTGGGTTCTCCCTGCAAGAGCCCCTACAAGAAGAAATCCGTCCCGACCGCGACATTGCAAGCCCTTGTGCGTGCACATGAACAGTGGGTGGAGCATCGACAAAATCCGGATGCCAAGCGCCTGGAACTCTGCCAAGCGGACTTGAGCCGGGCTGCGCTCGCAGGAGCGAATCTCGAGCGGGCCGAACTCGAAGGCACCGCCTTGCGACAGGCGAGACTGTCTCGGACTACCCTGGCCCAGGCCAGTCTTGCCGGAGCTGACCTTACCAAAGCCTTTCTTGAGGACGGCAATCTCTCCGGAGCCGACCTGCGCCGCGCCCGGCTCACAGGAGCGAATCTCGCTCGCGTAGTAGGTGACGAAGCGGCGCTCTTTGATGCCGTCCTGATCGGAGCCAAGTTAAAAGAGTCCTCTTTTGAACGAGCGCATTGGGAAGGGGCGGACCTCTCTTCCGCCGACTTGACCGACGGCAATGCCGTCGAAGCCTATTTTTATGGAGCGACCCTGAAAAGTGCGGTCCTGGTGAACGCTGATTTGACGGGCGCCGACCTGCGTCGCACCATCCTGACCAACGCCAATCTCACGCGCGCGAACCTGCAGGGCGCGTTGCTCGACCGTGCGCAACTGGAGCAGGCCCGACTGGTCGAAGTCGACTTGGAAAGCGCCTATCTGGATGAAACGAACTTACGCAACGCAAACCTCAAGAACGCGATTCTTCGCGGCGCAGATCTCCGCTATGTGAGCCTGGCGAACGCCGACCTGCCGGGCGCCGACTTGGAAGGAGCTAACTTAGAAGAGGCTGTTCTGGTCAAGGCGGATTTGAGCTCGGCGAAGCTTCGGATGGCGATTCTCTATCATGCCGTTCTCGACGAAGCCAATTTTCTGGACGCCGACCTCACCCGCGCCGTCCTTATCGGGGCCAAGGGGTGGCACACCAACTTTATGAATGCCGATCTGAGCGAAATCTATGCTCCGAAATCCTCTTTCCGAGAAGCTCACTTCAACAGGGCCAATCTGGGATCCGCCAATTTCGTCGGCGCGGATCTTCGCGAATCCAATTTCAGTCACTCCACCCTGGTCCAAGCCAATCTTCAGGACGCCAATCTTCAA
>CAZSNH010000278.1:0-4747 GCA_964607855.1 uncultured Hyphomicrobium sp.
TCGCCGACCGACATGGTATCGAGAAAATCAAGACCATCGGCGACGCCTATATGGCAGCATCAGGACTTCCCGAATACGATCCGGATCACGCCGCCCGCCTTGCCCGAATGGCTCTCGACATGCAGGCGCTCATGGAACGCATCCGCGCCAGTCACCAGCTCGACGTCAACATCAGGGTCGGGATGGCCTTGGGCCCCGTCATGGCTGGTGTCATCGGCCGCAACAAGTTCAATTATGACGTCTGGGGAGACACCGTGAACCTCGCCGCCCGGCTCGAGGCGCTCTCTCAGCCGGGGAGAATTCTCGTCTGTTCTCGCTGCTACTGCGCGCTCGAAAAATCGTTCCAATTCGAAAGCCGCGGCATGGTCGAGGTGAAGGGTGTCGGCCAGCAGGAGGCCTGGTTCCTCATGCGCGAGAGACCTTAGACAGGTGCGGCCGTTGTGGCAAATCTTTCCTTGATCTTGCGAAAGAGCTCATCCCTGACGCCCCTGTAGCGCACGAGCTTCTCCTCGCGCGTTTCGCTGTCGGAATTTACAGTCGCATCGTGAGTTGCCCAGTACTCGACGTCTGCCGGAACCGTGCGCGTCAGTTCAATCGCATGATGATGCGCTTCGGGCGACAAGGAAATGATGAGATCGAAGGTCTCCCCGGCGAGGCTCTTCAAGGACTGCGGCTCGTGCTCGGAGAGATCTATGCCGATCTCATCCATGACAGCTATCATATAAGGATCGCTATGGCCTGCCCTGACACCTGCCGACGCCACCCTTATGCGCCGTCCTGTGAGGTGAGAGAGAATCGCAGCGGCCATCGGCGAGCGGACAGCATTCATCGTACACGCGAAGAGCACAGACCCGGGATTCTCCGTCCGGTCTGGCACCCGGCTAACCCTTCCAATGGAGCGCTGCGATGAGAGTGAATAGCCGCCGCGCGGTTTCAAAATCGAGTTCGATCTTGCCCGCGAGCCGATCGAGAAGGATCTGCGCGCCCTCGTCGTGGAGTCCGCGGCGTCCTACGTCGATGGCTTCTATTTTCGAGGGCTGTGCATTGCGTATTGCCTGGTAGTAACTGTCGAGGACGATGAAGTAGTCCTTGAGTATCCTCCGCAATGATGAAACGGGCAGATTGTGCGTCGCCAGCGGCAGCTCGGATTCATCCGAGACCTTGAACTGAAGCCGGTCCTCGGAAAGAGCGAGCTCAAGCCGATAGGGTCCATTGTCCCGCCCGGGAAGCTTGAACGAACTGCTATCGATGAGATCGTAGATGGCCACCTCGCGCTCGTGGTCGATGTTGGCGTTGCCGCGGACGATCGAAGTCTCGTCGAGCACAATGGCAACCAATTTGTCCCGGCTTGAAGCGGCTGGAGCGGTGTGTTCCGGCACGGTCGGCTAGTCCTTGTGTCCCAATCGAATACCGACCGAGCGGCGATGGGCTTCAAGCCCCTCCGCCCGAGCTAGCGTCATGGCGGGGGCCGCCAGTTTCGCAAGTGCCGCCTCATCGAGCTTCAATATCGACGTTCGCTTCATGAAGTCGAGAACGCCCAGACCCGACGAGAAGCGGGCGCTGCGTGCAGTGGGCAGCACATGGTTCGAACCAGCAATATAATCCCCGATCACTTCCGGCGTGTGGGAGCCGATGAAAATCGCACCCGCATTGCGAATGCGTGAGACGAGATCTTCGGCGTTTGCTGTTGCAATTTCGAGATGCTCAGCCGCGATGCGATCGGCGAGCGCGGGGGCCTCATCGAGCGAATTGAGCTCAATGATAGCTCCAAAAACGTTCCAGCTTTCGCCGGCGATGTTGCCGCGCGTCAGCGTCTTGAGCTGTCGCACCACTGCGGCTTCCACTTCCTTGCCGAAGGCTCTGTCATCCGTCATCAGGATCGATTGCGCGGCCGTATCATGCTCGGCCTGTGCAAGGAGATCGGCGGCGATCCATTCCGGATCGTTGTACTTGTCAGCAACGACCAGAACTTCCGATGGACCTGCAATTGAATCAATGCCGACCGTGCCGAACACCTGCCGTTTCGCGGCAGCAACATAGGCATTGCCGGGCCCGACGATCTTGACCACGGGTTTGATGGTCTCAGTCCCATAGGCGAGAGCCGCGACGGCCTGCGCACCGCCGACGCGGTAGATTTCCTCAACGCCTGCAATGTGCGCGGCGACGAGAACCAATGGATTGAGCTCGCCGCGCGGAGAGGGCACAACCATCACCAGGCGCGGCACGCCCGCCACTTTGGCCGGAACCGCATTCATCAATACCGAACTCGGGTAAGACGCCAGTCCGCCCGGTACATAGAGGCCGGCGGCTTCCACGGCCGTCCATCGGTCACCGAGTTCGACCCCGAGGCTGTCGCGATAGCGATCGTCTTTCGGGACGTGACGGATATGGTGATCATGAATGCGCTGCGCCGCCATCTCAAGGGCGTTGCGGGTTTCCTTCTCGGCCGAATTGACGGCCGCGGTCACCTCTGCCTTGGTGACGGCGAGCCCGAGCTTGCCGAGATCGACGGCATCGAGTTTCTTGGAAAGTTCAATCAAGGCCGCATCGCCACGGTCGCGAACATCGGACAGAATGGCTCTCACCGCCTCGTCGACATCTGCGGAGACTTCGCGCTTCTCCGTCAAGAAGGAAGCGAATGCCTTTTCGAAGCCCTTATCCTTGGTGGACAGCCACTTTGCCATTTTTCACTTTCAACCTGGATCGAACCGCGCTTCCTGATCGAACGCCCCCGTTAAGATCCCTCGGAGGAGCCGCTGTCCGCATGTCTCGGCATTCGCTTCGTCGACCACGCGGCGCCAAGGTCCTTGAGCTCAGCCTCGATACACTCGACCTTTAGGCGTATTGCAGCGCCGCCTGAAAATCTCAATGTGACGAATCCGGCAGGCGCGTCGGTTTCCTGAAACTCAACGGCGAGCAGCGCGAGGATATCGTTCCGTTTCTTGAGATCTATACCCGAGATTTGGGCGCCCTCAACGCGCTCGAACCGCAATCCGGCGCGGCGGCGTTCGAACGACTTGGCTTGCGATTTGTTGGATACGGCCTTCTGCCAATCAAACCGGTTCGCCAACAAAACAAACCGCTTCTCCGCCTTGAGATAGGTCATATCGCCAACGCTCAGCACTGCATCCTGGAGATGGGCTGAGAGCACCGACAAATCTTCCGCGTCGAGCGCTAAGAGCTTGAGATCCGTCATGTCAATGGGCGCCTCAATCTATAGACAGGCGCGCCAAACGCGAATTAGGCTTGCCTCGCTGGGATTGATAGCGAGGAGGGGCTGCTGGTGCAACCAGCTACCCCAGCCGGCGGAGAGTTGGATGGGCATCAATTCGTGGAATCATTCCTGCGGGAACGGCTTTCGTTCCTGACCTCCGGGCGGCACCCCCGGTCGCGCCTGAGCTCGTTGCCAGATCGGTGGCCGTTCGAGTAATGACCTGATTGGCCATTGGTATCGCTATGGGCCCGCGTCGCCGCCTTCGCGCTATTCTTGTGCAACTGATCGCGATTGCCATTGCGGGCCTCGCCTTGGCCCTGATGAGCCGCGCGCGGAGCATGGGTAGGGTTATGTCCGCCGCCTCGCCGGTGGGAATTGTTCTGCCCGCGATGTCCATTTCCATGGCGGTGGGACTTCTCAGAAGGATGGTGGTGTTGAGAATGCGGGTGCTCAGCCTGCGCACCACGGGTTGGCCCACGATCGTCTCGATCGCGCTCAACTCTCGCAGCTGGACGCAACGGACCATGAACCTTCTCGCCAGAGTTAAGGCGACCCATGGAACGCGCATAACGATCGCGGTAACCACCATTGCCGGCGTTATCCCGTCGTGCCTCGGATCTCGGAGCCGCTGCCGTTGCAATTAACGTTGCATCGCCGCGCCGGTCGGCAGACGGAATCGTTTGGCGGATGAGCCGCTCGATCTCCTTGAGATAGGCCCGCTCTTCTCCATCGCACAGTGAAATGGCGATGCCCTCGTTCCCAGCCCGTGCCGTACGGCCAATGCGGTGAACATAGCTTTCCGGAACATTCGGCAGTTCGAAGTTGATGACGTGGGTAACGAGATCAATATCGATGCCGCGTGCGGCAATGTCAGTTGCGACGAGAGCTCGAATGGAGGAGGCCTTGAACGCAGAGAGCGCGGCCTCGCGCTGTCCCTGGCTCTTGTTTCCGTGAATGGCTGCAGCGGCAATCCCCGCCCCTTCGAGATGCCTCGCAACTTTGTCGGCGCCCCGCTTCGTGCGTGTGAAGATAAGTGCCCGCCGCATGGCGCCATCGCCAAATAGCTCGACCAGGAGAGATCGCTTCTTGGGTGCCTCGACGAAGATAACCTTTTGTGACACGCGGTCGGCTGTCTTGGCGACCGGAGTCACGGCGACCCTCGCGGGGTTCCTGAGAAGCTCCGACGCAAGCGCCCCAATCTCATGAGGCATTGTTGCCGAAAAGAAGAGGCTCTGGCGGCGCGGTGGCAGCTTCGCAATGATCTGGCGCAGCGGCCGGATGAACCCGAGGTCGAGCATCTGGTCGGCCTCGTCGAGGACAAAGATTTCCGTGGTCTCGAGAGAGATGCTCCCCCCGTTCATATGATCGATGAGACGTCCCGGAGTGGCGACGAGAATATCGACGCCGCGCTGGAGCGCATTGATCTGCGGCCGGTATCCGACACCGCCGAAGATAACTGCGACCTTGAGGCCGAGTTGGCGCCCATAGGTGCTGAAACTATCAACAATCTGACAGGCGAGTTCCAGCGTCGGT
>CAZSNH010000279.1:0-4744 GCA_964607855.1 uncultured Hyphomicrobium sp.
CATCGGCGCTGCCGAGCTTCATCATTTCACGCGCCGATTTTGCGCGTGCGTCCGCTTCGCTGCGCGCCGCCTTGGCTTTGGTCAACTCGGCCGTAAGCTCGGCGAGCTGCTGCTCGTTGAGCCCCGTCGACTGCTGGCCGCCTTTGAAAAGATTTGCTTCGCCCTTGAAGCGCTCGACCTCCGCCTCGGCGGTGGCCAGTTCCTCCTTGAGTTTGGCGATTTTGGGCTCGAGGGCCTTCTGGACTTCATCCGTCTCGATGATCATTTCGGTCGCGAGCGAGGCCCTGTAGGTCTCTGCCAAATCGTTGGCGACGTTTGCTGCCAGTTCCTTGTCGATTGACGAGAAACGAATGACGATCGAACGGCTTTCCTTCGGAGAGTAGACTTCGAGGCGCTTGAAATAGGCGGCAAGCGTCAGGTCTTGCGCGTCCTCGTCCGGTTTGGGGGCGCCGATGCCGGCGATGCGAAGCAAGGCCGAAAGCAAATCGACGCTGCCCAACTTGGCATTGAATTCCTTTCGCTCCGCGAGCTTCTGCTGCTCGGCAACCTTGGCCGCCAGATCCGGTGACTGGAGAGCCTGAACGTGGGTATTGATCGCCTCGCGATCCATGCGGACATTAATGGATTCGGCACTGCCGCCCTCGCGGCGAGGATCCTTGAAGGGATCGCTGCTTGCGCGGGCTTCAATGGTCAGTCGCGCTTCCGACATGTAACGGGGCGCTACGAGTGACAGCACCGAGTACGTCAACGCGCCAGCAAGACCGCTTGCCAGAATGATGCGCGGCAGGCTCATCTTGATCGACGACCAAAGGGACGTGATGTCGATGTCGTCGGGCGTAGCCGGGGGGCGCTGGCGCATCTCAAATTCTCTGAAAGCGGCTGATCCGCACGGAAGGGAATGTGACGTCTGCCTGGTTAGGAAACGCTTAACCGTGCCAAAAAAAGACGGCCTGTCAGTTTTTGTTAACCCCCGGCCATTACAACCGATACGGGCCCTCTCCGTGTTGCCGGGAATTCTCGCTTATGTTCAAGTTCGTCGCCCTCTTGAAGGTTGCTCTGATCGGCTTCCTTGTTTCGTCCGCCCTTGGCGGATGTGCTGGCGATCCGACCGTTCCCTTCGAGGGGCTTGCGGCTTCGGTAGCCGAAGCAATTTCCGTGGGTTACGACGATTCGGCGAGGGAGACCCTTCACGTTGTGACCCAGGAACCTTTGGGCGAACCGGCCATGATCCCGGCCGGCTTCCAGGGTCCGCAGGCGGTTGCAGATACCGACGGTCCCTACCTTCTCGACACGGGCGACAAGTTGCGCGTCTTCGTTTATGGCCAGCCCAATCTCTCGCGCAGCTACACCGTCGATCACGATGGAAATATCACGGTCCCCCTCATCAACTCGATAAGGGCCCGGGGCCGCACCACACAGGACCTCGAGCACGTCATTCGCCGTGCCTTGGCCGCCGATCTCGTGCGCGATCCCCAGGTTACGGTCGACATCTTGCAGAACCGGCCGTTCTTCATTCTCGGCGAGGTTAAGAACGCCGGCCAGTACCCCTATGTGTCGGGCATGACGGTCGAAACGGCGATTGCCATCGCGGGCGGCTACTCTGATCGCGCCAGCACGCGGAAATTCCGCCTCACCCGGCGCATTAACGGTTTCGTGGAACAAATCGAGGCACCTTCGGACTACCCCGTTCAACCGGGCGACACGGTCTATGTCTTCGAGCGGTTCTTCTGACGGCCGCCTTCTACTGCGGACACGCTTTCCTTGGGGCAATCCTTAAAGATACTGCACTGCCTTCGCGCGCCCGTGGGTGGGCTCTTCCGCCATGTTCTGGATCTCGCAACCGAACAGGCGGCCCGCGGACATAAGGTCGGCATCATCGCCGACCAGACGACGGGCGATGACCTTACGCTGCAGAGGTTTGCCAGCATCGAGCCGCATCTGGCCCTCGGACTGCACCGGATTGCCATGAGCCGCAAGCCGGGTATCGGCGATATTGCTGCCGCCCGCGCGACAGCGCTGCTTGCCCGTAAGCTTTCTGTCGACATCCTTCACGGACACGGCGCAAAGGGAGGCGCCTTTGCCCGCCTTGCCGCCGCAAGATTGAGAGTGGCGGAACGGCAGCCGGTTGCGTGCTTCTACACGCCTCACGGCGGAACGCTGCACTATTCTGCGCGCTCAGCAGAAGGACAGTTCTATTTCTGGGTCGAACGGCTCCTTGCCAAGATAACCGACGGCATCATTTTCGAAAGTGCCTACTCGCAAAGAGTGTACGATGAAAAAATTGGGCTTCGTGGACGCCCATCTGCGGTCGTTCCCAATGGTCTCCTGGAAAATGACTTTCGCGTCGTTAGCCCCAACAGCGATGCTGCCCACTTTCTCTTTGTCGGCGAACTGCGCCATCTCAAAGGGGTCGACGTTCTCCTCGATGCGCTCGCAGAACTCAATCGATCCGCACCCGTGAGCGCCGTTATCGTCGGGTCGGGCCCCGACGCCGATCTCTTCAAGGCGAAAGCGGGCGCCCTCGGGCTCTCACAGCGGGTCTCCTTCCCTGGAACAATGCCGGCACGCGAAGCCTTCAAGCTCGGCCGCGTGGTCGTGGTCCCCTCGCGCGCCGAAAGCTTTCCTTACATCGTGCTCGAAGCCGCTGCCGCCGGGTTGCCGATACTTGCGTCGAATGTCGGCGGTATTCCGGAAATTGTTGCCGCAACCGACACCGAACTCATCCCGCCAGACGACGTCGGGGCGCTCGCTAGCCGAATGCAGGACGCGCTTGCCCATCCCGAGATTGCCGCTGGCAAGGCGGCCCGCCTCCATGCGTCGGTTCGGGAGCGCTTCACAACAGCGCAGATGAGCGCCCGCATCCTCGACTTTTATCGCGCGGCCACCGACCACCATTAACCGACATTTCCGAACCTTTGGCGGTTAACCAGACCTTACCTGCATGGACGTCGTGCCTTGGCACGCTGAGTGCTTATCCCGCTCCTCATCTCACCTTGAGACGAACGAGCCGGAATACGAATGACGCAAGCACTTGCCGCCGCCGCAACCAGCACCCGACTGACCGCGCTTGACGCGAGCACCCAACGGGCACGCCGGCGCGCCGGCACCATATCGCCGCAGATCCTTTGCACGATGCTTCGCACTCTGGAATTTGCGGCCGTGGCGTTGCTTGGCATCGCAATCGCATCGGTCTATCTCGAGGATCTCAACGACGTATTCAACACTCTCTATCTCTCGACCATCCTGGGGACGGCGGCCGCATCCGTCATCGCCTTCCAGATTCTCGGACTTTATGCGCCAGCCCGGCTCACCCGCATTCCAGAGCAGATTTCCGGCGTCGCCGGCGGGCTCACAATCGCCATGGCGCTTGTTCTCTCGGCCGTGTTCTTCGCCAAACTCGGCATCGAGTATTCTCGCCTCTGGCTCGCGCTGTGGTATGCGGCAAGCATCGCGACCCTTAGCGCTGGCCGCATTGCTCTCGCACGCCGCGCCCACATTTGGGCGCGGGAGGGCAGGCTCTATCGACGGGCGGTGATTTATGGGGCCACCAACGTTGCCGCTGACGTCGTGGCCAAGATTAGAAGCACTGGGGCCTGCGATACACGCATCACCGGCCTTTTCGATGATCGCGTCGATGGCCGCGATTGCACAAAGATTGCCGGGCTCCCGCTGCTGGGCGGAACTGATGAATTGATCCAACATTGCCGCGACGAAAGGACCGACATCGTCATCGTAGCGCTTCCGGTTGCCGGCGAGCACCGCTTCAATGATGTCGTGAGCAGGCTTTCAGTGCTGCCCGCCGAGATCAAATTACCGGCGCAGGCAACTCGCATCCGCTTTTCACCGCGCATGTATTCCCACATTGGCCCAGTGGCCATGATCGACCTCTTCGACAAACCGATCACTGATTGGGGCCGTGTCACGAAATGGCTCTTCGATACAATTATCGCTGGACTCGCAATCGTGCTTCTTGCACCCGTGATGCTTTGGGTGGCCTTCAATATCAAACGTGAATCGAAAGGCCCCATACTCTTCAAACAGAAGCGCTACGGCTTCAACAATGAGCTCATCGAAGTCTACAAGTTCCGCTCGATGTATACCGATATGTGCGATGCAAATGCTCAGACGCTGGTTACCAAGGAAGATCCTCGCGTCACACCCTTCGGCCGCTTCATTCGCAAGACCAGCCTCGACGAATTACCGCAGCTCTTCAATGTCATCAAAGGCGATCTCTCTCTCGTCGGCCCCCGCCCGCACGCCCTTTCTGCTAAGGCTGGCGGTCAACTCTACGACGATGTCGTCGACGGGTACTTCGCCCGCCACAAGGTGAAGCCCGGCATTACCGGCTGGGCTCAAATCAACGGCTGGCGCGGCGAGACCGACACGGAGGAAAAAATTCAGAAGCGTGTGGAGCACGATCTTTATTACATCGAGAACTGGTCCGTGTTTCTCGATCTCTACATACTCCTGAAGACACCGCTCACACTGATTTCCAATAAGAACGCCTACTAAATTCATTCTTGTCTGGTTTGGAACGTCCCTCCCTCTGAGGAGGGGCGTTTCAATTTTTCTGGAACAAATGCGAAGCCGCGAAAACCGGCCCGGAACTTGCTCCTCGTTTAATGTCGAATGATTCCGTGCCGTTTAGGTCCGATGCCTCACGCCGCCGTTCCCATTTTTGCTCTTGTTCCTCCGGCGATAGCCAACCTCCGGCGAAAGCGGAGTTTGGCACATAAGCTGCTCC
>CAZSNH010000280.1:0-4741 GCA_964607855.1 uncultured Hyphomicrobium sp.
TAGAAGCACGCGCTGCAAGAGGGTTGTGTTGATAGGTATCAAAGCGCGAAACCCCTGAGAGGTGTCAGTTTTTTTGACAGTCTAACGTATAGGAGCGCCTCATGACACCAGAGCGAACATGGGTGTTGATCGCCGATGCCGGACAGGCACGTATTTTGTCGCGGGAGGCCCCCGGCGGGACGCTGAAGCCGGTCGAAGGGATGAAGTTCGAGACCGAATTGCCACCAACCCGCGATCTTGTGTCCGACAAGGAACCGCGCTCGGTTGAATCGGTGGGGAACATGCGCCATCCCATCTCGACAGGGCTCGATCCGCACCGAAAACTCAAAGAGGATTTTGCTGCCAAACTGGCCGACCTGCTTGAAGTAAATTGCAGCAAGAAATCCTATGAAAAGCTTATCCTCGTGGCTCCACCGCAGTTCCTCGGCAATCTGCGTGCCTCCCTCGCGCAATCCGTGAAAAACCGGATCATCATGGAAGTGGCGAAGGATTTCACGAAAGTGCCAGATCATGAGATTGCCGAAAGGCTCGCCGCCGTCCATTGAACCCGCAAGCGCTAGTCGGAAAATTCGGCGACAACGGGGGCATGGTAGGAGGCCGTGAGATGGCGCGTCTTACCGTAAGCCATCGCCTCGTCGGCGAGCGTTTCATTGTGGACCTCGATCGACCGGAAGCGGGAAAGGAGCGGGCGCGTGATTAGGATATGATCAAGCATCTGAGGGCGGCCGTGATGAAGGACGCTGAACCGCCGATCTTCCGAGAGAGCGCGATCGAGCACGACAAGCGAGCGTTCCGACAGTTTGCCGTTTCCGGTATCTTCCTCGGCGCCGACCAGCAGTTTTAGCGGCGTCTCATGATCTTCAGCGTTGAAATCGCCGGCCACGACAGCGCGCAAGTCCGGGTTGTCGTTGAACAGGTCCTCGAGCGTCAGGCGCAGTTCGAGCGCCTGCCCGGCACGTTTGAGGACGGAGAGGTAGAAGCCCTCAGCCCAGCCAGAGACCGACTTCCAAACGAAGGGCGATTCCTTCTGCCCGGGGACGGGCGCGGCGAGCGGGGCCCGCAGGTGGACGTTGATGACGGTCAGCGGGCACTGGCCGGCATAACGTATGCTGGTTACGAGAAGCGGACGATCGAAGCGGATCTCGACCTCTTCATCGGCTGGGGGAATGGCGCACCGATACCGATAGGTGAGGGGCGCAATTCGGGCGTGGCGCAACTCCTCGTGGCGTTCGATCGGCCAGCGCGAGAGTGTCACGAGATTGTGGACGTCGGCAACCCCCGTGCCATGCGGTCCGGATGTGGCGGCGCGGTGGTAGGAAGCATACGCCGTACCTTCCAGCAGTGTGTCGAGAGCGTCCAGTTTCCGGTCGGGCGAGCCCTTGCGATGTTGACCGTTGACTTCCTGCAAACACAGAATGTCCGCTTCGAGGCGGACCAGCTGAGGGCGCAAGATGCGCACCCTCTCTTCGATCCCAAGGCCCTCTTCAGCCTCGCTTCCGAAGCTCTCGAGATTGAATGTCGCAATCTTCACGTGCTGCCCGCCGCTGACCTTCAAGTTTGAGCGTTTCCGGCGCGCTCGGATGTGATCGTTGAAAGCACCAAATCTAACCCATTTCGCCGCGGTTTTCTCGGCCTTGAAATTGATGGCCGTCAATGCCTCGTCCGCAGGCTTTTCTAGCTTTCAGCCATCGCATTGTTTCATATGGGAGTAAAACCGATGAAAAGTACATCTTGGCTTCCTGCCTTGTGGTCTGAGCGCAAGGGTGAAATGGATCCGTTCCTAGCGCTTAGGAAACAAATGGACGAATTGTTCAATGACTGGACGTCAAGTTTCGAGCCGTTCGCCGGAAATCGAGGCCTGCTTTCGCTCCGGGTTGACGTCAGCGAGACACCGACGGAAGTGACGGTGAAGGCTGACCTTCCGGGCGTCGAACAAAAGGACATCGACATTACGGCGACGGGCGATCAACTCTCCATCAAGGCCGAGAAGAAGTCGGAGGCCGAGGAGAAAAAGGACGAGAAAGGTCGTATCTATCATCGCATCGAACGCTCATACGGCTCCTTCCAGCGGACGATGACGCTTCCCTTCCAGGTGGATACCTCCAAAGTGACGGCGAGCTTCAAGGATGGCGTTCTGACTGTGACTGTTCCGAAGCCGCCGGAGGTACAAAAGCAGACGAAGAAGATCGAGGTGAAATCAGCCTCTGCGTAAAGAAAATCCTGTCACACTGATCCGGCGGATCAGAAAATGGTCCGCCGCCTTAGAACGGTCATCGGCGTCGAAACGGTCTATTGCAGGAATTCGCGGTTACTTCCTCAGCCTTAGGCCCAAACGGAACTCGTCGCTCTCCCAGCTTGCGTCCGGTTCACTCGAATTGAAGTCGGAATGCACATAATTCAAGAACAGAATGATTTCGCGGTTGGCGAAATATTCTAACCCTGCGGCGTAATCGATCTGGTTCTCGTCAATATTGACGGTGGCGTAGTCGTAGGACGTGTAGGTTACGCCGGCGGTTCCGAGGAAGTAGTTGCGGAAGGCGTGTCGAACCGCGAGCCCCACCTCATGCGTGCGCACCCCGCCCGAGTTGGCGGTTGTTGTGTCGTCGATATCCGTTCTTCCCGTCAGGAGGAAAGAGGTCAGGTCGGTGACGCGCCAGGCGAGATTCGCATCGAAAAGGAAGGTGTCGACATCGGCGAGGCTGTGGGATTTCGTCTTCTGGAGACCATACCCGAGCCCGACCTCGCCGCGCAGCACTTCTCCGGTTTCTCCGAGGTCAAGTCCGATGCGGTAGCGTTGTCCGTCTGAGTTTCTGAGAATACCGTCCGAAAAAGCAGCGACTTTGTATTTGCGCTGATTGAGCTCGGTTTCTGCGAAAACCGCAAGGGAAGGCTTGAGCTCATACGTCAGTCGAGCGGCCTCCTCGGCGATGTTCCGGTTGCGGTCGTCATTGTTGATCGTTCCGCCAAGGCCGTCGGACGGGTTGGAGAAATCCTCTTCCGTAATCGACGCACGGAGCTGGGCTTCAAGCCTGTTGAAGCGATGCGTGCCCGACAAAGAGCCCATCAGCGTGTCGACGTCTGGTCTATCTCCGACCGAGCTCGCATCAATGGCTGAGCGCGATTCCTGGGTGTGTTCGTACGAGACGAGGCCCTGAAGATTGGATCGCCGCGTTACATCCAGGCGAGCGCGGCCCTCGACGAGATACTCTTTCTCATTCTCGGTATCAAACTCATCGTAGAAGCTCCAGTTGCTGCTCGTTCGCAATTCGAGGGCGTGTACGTTCCAGTTGGAGACGAGGCGCGAGGCTGTCTTGATTTCGAGCGCAACGTCGGACTGGGGCTCGGGCGAACTGAACACGTTGTTGAATGCGCCAGCCGCAATTTCCGTCTCGGGAAAATAGACGAAACTGCCGAGCCGGATACCTTTTGGGTCATAGGGTTCGATCCTGAATAAGCGTTCGGGGCGCCGATCCAGGACCGGATCGATGTCTTCGATTTGAAACAACAGAGCATCGTAGCCTGCGGGCGGACGCTCAAGGGGCATTTCGAATTGAGCACGCTCGCTTTCGTCGCGCATGTCGATGGCAACCGGATCTTCGCCGTCCTCCGGACCCTCCACCTCGGACTGATCGATGTGGCCGTCAGCAGGAGCGGCGGGATCCGCGGACGTCGAGAGATCGCCATCCTGAACGGCGCCGCGTTGGCCGGCTTTGGACCGGGAGATATCGTTTTCGGCGTCCGCGCCGGGTGGGGCTCCGGTCGTCTCGTAATCGGAAGTGAGATCGCCCCCGCTCTTGTAGGAGGCTTCGCTCGCCGGGTCGCGCGGAGCGCGGGTGGGCTCTTCCGAAACGGACACCTCTCCCTGCCCGAAGGTCGCCTGCTTACTAGCGGTCTGAGCAAACAGGGGCCCGCTCAATAATTGAGGGGAGGCCAGAGTGACCCACACGAGCAGCCAATACTTATTGCTTGCGCCGGTCAAAAGGGCGTCCTCATGAGGGAAAATTGGCCATCACGCGAACGCAAAACCGCTCGCCCGAGAGCGTAGGGAACTTCGGTTAATGAGGATTTAAACAGGGCATTAACTGGTTGATTTGGCGGACAGCAAGGCGTTTGCTAGAGATCGGCGGGGGAGATACAAGCGAGTCTCGCGGCCCACGGGTGCCACCAGAGGCAGGATAAGAGGTTCGAGACCGTAACGGCAGGTATGATGCGCAAGTTGAGGACGATCGAGGGGGGCAGGCAGGCGAGACCGGCAAATTCGGTTGCCTCGGCTCAGCGTACGCTTGAGATCGAGTCCGATGGCCTCTATGCGCTCAAGGCGGCCATCAAGGACGGCATGTCTGCCTCCTTCTCGGATGCCGTCATGCTGCTCAAGGCGGCGCGCGGGCGTGTGATCGTCTCAGGCATCGGAAAAAGCGGTCATGTCGGGCAGAAGATTGCCGCGACTTTCGCCTCGACCGGCACGCCTTCCTTTTTCGTACACCCGAGCGAGGCCTCCCACGGCGATCTCGGCATGATTACGCGCGACGACGTGATCCTGGCCATTTCATGGTCGGGTGAAACGGTCGAGCTTAAGAATATCATCACTTACTCGCGCCGCTTTTCGGTGCCCCTCATCTCGATCACGTCCCGGCGAGAGTCCGCGCTCGGCCAGCAGTCCGACGTCTGCCTCGAGCTGCCGCGCGCTAAGGAAGCCTGCCCGCACGGCCTGGCGCCCACCACCTCTACAACCATGCAGCTC
>CAZSNH010000281.1:0-1988 GCA_964607855.1 uncultured Hyphomicrobium sp.
GCTCATACATCGGCAGGATTGGCAAATCCCAAACCACATTATGCCTTCGAATTGGAACCCACAAACAACAGGAGCGGCGAAGCCCCTGGGGCCTCGCCGCTCTGCTAGCTCATGATCTTTGGAACCCGATGGATCCCGATCAACTATTCAACGGGCTTAGCTGGCCTTCTTGATTTGATCGAACGTCTTCGAAGCAGCCGAGTTCATGGTCTCGAAGGTTTGCTGCGCAACTTTTGCCGAGAGCTCGAAAAGCTCCTTCGTCTGAGCGCCAGCGGCAGCGAACTGCTGCTGAATGAAGGTGGTTTGGAGACGCGCAACCTCAGGGAGCGTCTTGGCCTTGGCGATGGCCTGGGCAGCCTCGAAGGCGGCTTCGGTGTTCACTTCGGCATTGCGCAGGACCTTCTCGCCAATCGTCTTGGCGCCGGCATGGGCGGCGAGCATGACGTCTTCGAAAACCTTCACCCCATCTTTGGTGACGGCATTGAATTTCGAATAGGCTTCGCGGGTCTTGGCGACGCTGTCGGTGGCGATGGCCTGGAAGTTTTCAGGGATGCGCGCGTCCTTAGCGGCCGCGAACATCTCTTGTGCCTGGCGAGTGAACTGATCGTTCATGAGAAATCTCCAATCGGGGGGTCAAAGGCGAATACACACTGGGCGGGCCGAATTCAGCTCGTGTGAGCCTTATTAGCAGATCTATTTGTGCAATGCAACATCGAAATTATTGCTTCGCAGTAAAGGCAAGACTCGTCGAAATTTTCTCTGGAAACAGCCCAATTCTATGCCGACGGGCCGAATGCCGGAAGTGATCACAAAACGAAGCTCATTTCGCATCCGCGAAATAAACAAACAAATCATTAGGTTGGGTCACGAATTCGAAAGTTGCGAAAATACGTTGCGGTAGCCGAGGGCCGACTGATCGAACAGGATGTCGGCTGGCCGGAGAGGGCGCGCCAACGTCAATCCGTCGAGGGATTTGCACCGCGACAAAGCGACATAGGCTTGCCCATGGGCGAAAGTGCCCCGGCCGAGGTCGATGTACACCCGATCCAGTGTGAGACCCTGGGCCTTGTGAATGGTGAGCGCCCAGGCAAGCCGCAGCGGGAACTGCCTGAAGGTTCCAGTTACCGTTTCGACAATCTTCTCCGCCTTGGTGTCGTAGGCGTAGCGGTGCTGCTCCCAGGCCGCCTGCTCGACCTCGTGCTCCTTGCCCTCGATTGCGACCCATACGCGCTTGTCCTCGAGCTGCGCCACATGTGCAATCGTGCCGTTGACCCACCGGCCATCGGGATCGTTCCGGAGCAGGATCACCTTGGCTCCGACTTTTAGCGTCAGCTCGGCATCCGTTGGCTGCGCCGATGGCTGGTACTCGCCGGTCACACCGGCCTGATAAGTCTGCGATCGGCCGGGGAGAGCTTCAAGATAGGTCAGGTTGATGCGCTGGGCGGCCGCATTCGTGGGTGTCAGGATGACGGATCTTTCACCTTCGGCAAGCGTTCGAATCGGGGCGACGCGCGTATTGAGCAAGGCCAGGTCTTCGTCCGAGACATTCCCTTCCCTTATTCGATTGAGCACCTCAACGAGGCTGGCGTCGCTCTGCCGGAAGACCTGCGAGAGCTCGAGCAGAAAGGTTCCCGCGCCCTCGCGCAGTGCTCCAACGGAGAAGAAGAATGGGCCGCCGAAGTTTGCTTCCAGATATTCGGCCGCTTCGGCTTCCTGAACCACGGGCGGCAGCTGATGCAAATCGCCGAACATGACGAACCTTACGCCGCCGAATGCTTCGCGCGGGCGTCCCCGATTGACGCGCAGGGATTGATCGATCGCCCACATGAGATCGGAGCGGACCATCGACACCTCGTCGATGACGATCAGTTTGAGGCGGCGCATGATCGTGCCGTTGCGGCTGCGCCGGATGTCATCCGATTTGATGAGGCGGGGCGGAAATCCAAAGAACGAATGGATGGTCTGGCCGCCTACGTTGACCGCGGCCA
>CAZSNH010000281.1:1998-3347 GCA_964607855.1 uncultured Hyphomicrobium sp.
GCGGCCAGTCCTGTGGGGGCGAGGATCACCATTTCATCCTCGAGCACGTCCTTGAGTGCACGGAGTAGGGTGGACTTTCCGGTGCCCGCACGGCCGGTTACGAAAAGATGGCCCTTCTCGTGACGCAGAAAATCGATCGCGGCACGGCATTCGGATGTCGGCGTCATCTCTTCCGGCCAATTTACCGTGGAACTTCTGGCGCGTTTTATGGCGTTTTCTCCAGAGCGCGGTGCAGGCTTCTCTCCCCTCAATCGCCAGTCCCCGCGTCAAATAGATTGAAGAAATCAAGCTGCCCCGGCCTCGGCCTCGGCTTCACGCTTGCGCTCCTGTTTCTTGCGCTCATTGGGGTCGAGCCAACGCTTGCGAAGACGAATCGATTCGGGCGTCACCTCGACCAGTTCGTGGTCGGTAATGTAACTCATCGCCTTTTCGAGCGTAAGCTTGACCGGCGGTGTCAGCAGTACCGCATCATCCTTGCCCGAGGCACGAATGTTGGTAAGCTTCTTGCCCTTGACGACGTTGACCTCGAGGTCGTTGTCGCGCGTGTGCTCGCCGACGATCATTCCGACATAAACTCGCGTTTGCGGCCCGATGAAGAACGGGCCGCGATCCTGCAGGTTGAAGATCGCGTAGGCGGCGGCTTCACCGTCGGAATTCGATATGAGGACGCCGGTGTGCCGGCCCGAAATCTCGCCCTTATAGGGCGCGTATCCGTGGAAGAGCTTGTTCATAACCGCAGTTCCGCGGGTGTCTGACAAAAGCTCGGACTGATAGCCGAGCAGGCTTCGGGTCGGCACGTGGAACACCATGCGCGTGCGCCCGCCCCCCGAAGGGCGCATTTCGAGTAGTTCGCCCTTGCGTTCGGAAAGTTTCTTGACAACGATGCCCGTGTGTCCGTCGTCGACATCGATGATCACCTCTTCGATCGGCTCGAGCTTCTGGCCCGTTGTCTCGTCGAAGCGGATCACGACCTTCGGGCGTGAGACAGTGAGCTCGAAGCCTTCGCGGCGCATGTTCTCGATCAGGATTGCGAGTTGAAGCTCGCCGCGCCCGGCCACATCGAGCGCGTCCGAGTCGCCCGAATCCGACACGCGAATGGCGATGTTGCGCTCGGCTTCTTTCATGAGCCGGTCGCGGATGACGCGGCTCTGCACCTTGTCGCCTTCCTGGCCCGCGAACGGACCGTCATTGACACGGAAAGTCATGGAGAGCGTCGGCGGATCGACGGGCTGCGCGGGAAGCGGCGTTTCGACGGAAGGATCGCAGAGCGTGTCGGCAACGGTGGCTTCGCTCATGCCGGCAAGGGCGACAAGACCCAAAGCAATGTCTGCGGCGGCGCCGAGTTCCGC
>CAZSNH010000281.1:3357-4740 GCA_964607855.1 uncultured Hyphomicrobium sp.
CCGCCTCGGCCTGTTCGATGGGAATGCGTTCGAGACCGCGGAACGCAAGGAGCTTCGTCACCTTGAAGCTCTCGATGAGCTTGCCGTCGCGCGTGAGCGCTTTCATCGCCATATTCGGCTTGATGGTGCCGGACGTGATGCGGCCTGTGAGAATGCGTCCCAGGAAGGGGTCCGCTTCGAGCGTGGTCGCGAGCATCCGCGCAGGCCCGGGCTCCACTGTCGGCGGAGGAACATGGCGCACGATGAGATCGAACATGGGTGCCAGACTCTCTTTCGGCCCAGCCGGGTCGAGAGCCATCCAGCCATTGCGTCCGGACCCGTAGAGAATGGGGAAGTCCAACTGCTCATCGGTGGCATCGAGATTGGCGAAGAGATCGAAGACCTCGTTCAGAACTTCGAGGTGGCGCTCGTCGGGCCGGTCAATCTTGTTGATGGCAACAATCGGCCGGATGCCACGCTTCAGCGCTTTCGAAACAACGAATTTGGTTTGCGGCAGTGGGCCTTCGGAGGCATCCACGAGCACCACGACTCCGTCGACCATGTTCAAGATGCGCTCGACCTCGCCGCCGAAGTCGGCATGTCCTGGGGTATCGACGATGTTGATCCGCACGTCTTTCCAAACGACCGACGTGCACTTGGCGAGAATGGTAATTCCGCGCTCGCGCTCGAGCTCGTTGCTGTCCATCGCTCGTTCGGCAACTTTCTGATTTTCACGGAAGGCACCCGACTGCTTTAAGAGCTCGTCGACGAGAGTGGTCTTGCCATGGTCGACGTGGGCAATGATAGCGATGTTGCGAAGCTGCATTAGGGATTCCGGAACGAGCGGCACGGGCTTGTGCGGCGCAATATTTGTTGGCGCGGAACTAGCACATCGGATCGTTTCGCGATAGGGGCGCCCGGCGGCCCCATCGTGCCAGCAGCGTGACTAATGCGCATCAACCGATCGATCCAACGATCGTCTGGGGGTCGGGTTCTCCGCGACAGTTGAGCGCGTTTCGTGTAATCGGGTCCCGAAGTTTGCGTGCGTACGAAAGAGGGGAGTGCCATGGCCGCGTCGTGGGAAGGATTTAGCGTCGGCAGAGCCGTCGATTTCATACTGGGTCGAAATACACTCATCGGCATTGCTTCCCTCATGCTTCTGACCATTTCGGGCTATGCCACTTGGCACGGTATGCGCGACTTCATCATTGGCGTCTCACAGAGTGCCTCGACGCCGGAAGGCGGCATGTCGATTTCGAACGACACACTCGTCATCGGCATCGTCGTAGCATTGACCTTCCTCATGTGGCTCATGCTGCGCGAGGCCTTCGGCGCCAAGCGCAAATTCAGCGATCGCATCATCACCTTCATCGTCTATGCGTTTCTCGCCTTGTGGTCGATCGG
>CAZSNH010000282.1:0-4727 GCA_964607855.1 uncultured Hyphomicrobium sp.
CGAACTTCTTCGCCGCTGCAGGCTACGATCGCGTATGATGGGAATCTGCTCTAGGTACGAAACGGAACGCGCAGGACAATGATTGCCAGGGCGTCCTCTTTTATTCGAGAGTTGAAGGCTGTCTGTCCGGTTAGCGGGCCTACGACTTGTCTTCGGCTTTCGCCTGCTCGGCAGCGCGAGCCTTGTCATCGGCGCCCTTCACGCTCGTGTCGCGGTCGACGAGCTCAATGACGGCGCGCGGAGCCGAATCTCCATATCGAAAGCCTGCCCTCACGACACGCGAATAACCGCCATTGCGCGACTTATAGCGCGGGGCGAGCGTTTCGAAGAGCTTCTTGACCATGTCCTCGTCGCGCAGGCGCGCGGCCGCGAGGCGTCGCGAGTTCAGGTCACCGCGTTTCGCGAGCGTGATGTATTTGTCGATGACGCGCTTGAGGTCTTTGGCCTTGGGAAGCGTTGTCACGATTTGTTCGTGACGGATGAGGGAGGCCGCCATGTTCGACATCATGGCTTGGCGGTGGGCGCTATCGCGGTTGAACCGGCGGCCGATATTACCGTGTCGCATTCGTTTTCTCTTTCGCTAAGGTTGTGGTTGCGAACTTCTTTGGGTCCGCTTTTTTCAGAACCCTCCGCCCGTCTCGGGGCAGAGGGATTTTCTCAATACTGATCCTCGAAGCGCTTGGCGAGTTCCTCGATGTTGTCCGGCGGCCAGTTCGGCACTTCCATGCCGAGGTGAAGCCCCATGGAGGCGAGCACCTCCTTGATCTCGTTCAGCGACTTTCGGCCGAAATTCGGCGTGCGAAGCATCTCAGCCTCGCTTTTCTGGATGAGGTCGCCGATATAGACGATGTTGTCGTTCTTCAGGCAGTTTGCGGAGCGCACAGAAAGCTCGAGCTCGTCCACCTTCTTGAGGAGGGCGGCGTTGAATGCGAGCTCCGGATGGCGCTGCTCCTCCTGCGGCCGCTTCGGCTCTTCGAAGTTGATGAAGATGGCGAGCTGATCCTGAAGAATTCGGGCGGCAAGCGCGACGGCGTCTTCGGCCTTTACCGAACCGTCTGTTTCGACCGTCATGGTGAGCTTGTCGTAATCGAGGATATGGCCTTCGCGGGTGTTTTCGACCTTGTACGAGACCTTTTTGACCGGGCTGTAGAGACTGTCGACAGGAATGAGGCCGATCGGCGCGTCATCGGGACGATTGCGCTCCGCAGGAACGTAGCCCTTGCCCATGTCGGCGGTGAATTCCATGCGGATCTGCGCGCCCTGGTCGAGGTGGCAGATGACGTGTTCCGGATTGAGGATCTCCACGTCGGAGCCGGCCTCTATATCGCCGGCCTTCACAGGGCCTGCGCCTTCCTTCTTGAGGACCATGCGCTTCACTCCCTCCGAGTGGAGGCGGAGGGCGATTTCCTTGATGTTGAGGACAATGTTGGTGACGTCCTCGCGGACGCCGGCAATCGACGAGAACTCGTGCAGCACGCCGTCGATATGGACGGTCTTGATGGCCGAGCCCTGTAACGAGGACAGCAGCACCCGGCGCAGAGCATTGCCGAGCGTCATGCCAAAGCCACGCTCGAGTGGTTCAGCAACCAGCGTCGCAACGCGTGTTCTGTCACGGCCCGGAGAGATGTCGAGCTTCGACGGCTTGATGAGATCTTGCCAGTTTTTCTGAAGTACGTTGGTCACGGTCAGCCTCGTCTCGGTTGTCAAGCGGGGGGCCCGCCCAGGTCCTCGCTCCTCCCACCGGAGGTTTCTCAACTTGGGGCCAGATCACAGCGCTTGGGCGCGCTCGACGGGGGATCTGGCTCCTGAACTCGTAGTGCGCAATTAAACGCGCCGACGCTTGCGCGGGCGGCAGCCGTTGTGCGGAATTGGTGTGATGTCGCGGATCGATGTGATCTGGAAGCCGATGGCCTGCAACGCACGCAGCGCTGACTCGCGACCCGAGCCAGGGCCGCAAACCTCGACCTCAAGCACCTTCATGCCGTGCTCCATGGCCTTCTTGCCGGCGTCTTCGGCTGCGACCTGAGCCGCGAACGGCGTCGATTTGCGCGAGCCCTTGAACCCCATCGTGCCCGAAGACGACCATGCCAGCGTGTTGCCCTGAGCGTCCGTGATGGTGATCATTGTATTGTTGAAGGATGCATTCACGTGGGCAACGCCCGACGTGATATTCTTCTTCTCACGCTTCCTGACTTTCGCGCGGCCCTTGTCCTGGGCTTGAGCTTCTTTGGCCATGTGTCTTTCGAACTCCTTAACCCGCGATGCGGGCGTTTTTCATCGTGTCATGTCAGGCAGCAGGGCGACCTCAAAATCACCTCACCGCAAATCGGATTAGGTCGCCTTCTTCTTGCCGGCGATGGGCTTCGCCGGGCCTTTACGCGTACGCGCGTTGGTGTGTGTGCGCTGACCGCGAACGGGCAGTCCCTTGCGGTGACGAAGGCCGCGGTAGCATCCAAGATCCATGAGGCGCTTGATGTTCATTGCCGTGTCGCGACGCAGATCGCCCTCGACGACATAGTCGCGGTCGATGGTTTCACGGATCTGAAGAACCTCCGCGTCGGTCAGCTGGCTG
Organism: uncultured Hyphomicrobium sp.; assembly: GCA_964607855.1. GTDB lineage: Bacteria > Pseudomonadota > Alphaproteobacteria > Rhizobiales > Hyphomicrobiaceae > CAZSNH01. The sequence goes on from CAZSNH010000282.1 coordinate 2,573, forward strand.
ACGCGACGTTCGTGAGGAATGCCCACTTTCTTCAAGATCTCGTTCGCAAACTTCGGCCCGATCCCATGGATATACTGAAGTGCAATAAGAACGCGCTTCTGGGTCGGAATGTTCACACCTGCGATACGAGCCACTTCTCTCTCCTCGAGCCTTTATGCTGCTGTTCCGCTAAGGAAAAGTCAGAGCCGTCTGCCACGGCTATCCCGCTGTTCTTGCACGCCAAAAACACGCCGCAACCCGCCTTGCTCCGCTTGCGCCGCATGGCCCGGTCCCGACATGTTCCAATTCTGAAAACGCGCTCTTCTAACTTGCACCAAGTTCCTCGTCAACCAGAAGCCTTGTCTCACCTTTATTGGGGGGGCAAAGCATCCAAAACACTGTCCAATTGGCGCCCCACCTCGGCGACAGAAGCCATTCCGTCGATGCTTCTGAGCTTGTTGTGGGCGAAATAATACCCGATCAGGGGGGCCGTCTCCCGGTAGTAGGCCATGAGGCGGTTTCGGACCGTCTCGGGGTTGTCGTCGGCGCGGCGCGTAAATTCGGTGCCGCCGCAATCGTCGCAGCGCCCCTCGACCTTCGGGCGGCGGTACCTGTCATGGTAGCCGGCGCCGCATTTGGAGCATGTCGAACGGCCTACGATGCGATCGATGAGGATGCTGTCGTCGACCTTGAGCTCCACGACCGCGTCGAGTTTCTTGCCGAGCTTGGCGAGCAGAGCATCGAGCCCGGCGGCCTGCGGCAGGGTGCGGGGGAAGCCGTCGAGGATGAATCCGTTCTGCACGTCGGGCTGAACCAGCCGGTCGGCGATGATACCGATCACGATCTCGTCGGAAACGAGACCGCCGCTCTCCATGACGGCCTTTGCCTTAAGGCCGATTTCCGTCCCGGCTTTGACGGCCGCCCTCAGCATGTCACCGGTCGAGAGCTGAATGAGGCCCCGCCGTTTGCTGAGCTCTTGCGCCTGGGTACCCTTACCAGCTCCGGGGGGCCCTAGGAGAATAAGGTTCATCGGCGCCCCCGGCTCGTCGACGCACCACGCAACTTGGCCTTCTTGATCAGACCCTCATACTGATGCGCGAGAAGATGGCTCTGGATCTGGGCGACCGTATCCATGGTCACGCTGACCGCAATCAGCAACGATGTGCCACCGAAGTAGAAGGGTACGGCGGCATACGAGATGAGGAACTCAGGCAGCACGCAGACAGCGGCAAGATAGAGGGCGCCGACCACTGTAATACGCGTCAAGACGTAGTCGATGTACTCGGCCGTTTTTTCGCCCGGCCGAATGCCGGGGAGGAAGCCGCCGTACTTGCGCAGGTTCTCCGCTGTTTCCTTTGGATTGAAGACGACGGCCGTATAGAAGAAGGCGAAGAAGATAATGAGTGCAACGTAGATCAAGAGATAGAGCGGCTGGCCGCGGCCCAGTGTGGCGGCAATATCCGACCATGCCGGTAGCCACTGCGTGATGCTCTCTGGCAGCATCCGTGAAACCCACGTCGGCCCGGTGCCACTCGTGAACTGGGCGATCGTCAGCGGCAGAACGAGCAGCGAGGAGGCGAAGATCGGCGGAATGACGCCCGAGGAGTTGAGCTTCAGGGGAAGGTGCGAAGAATCCCCCTGAGACATGCGATTTCCCACCTGCCGCTTCGGATACTGGATGAGGAGGCGGCGCTGAGCGCGCTCGATGAATACGATCGCGCCTACGACGAGCAGCATCAGCACGAGGAGCGCCAGCAGAAGCTCCGTTCGCAAAGCTCCCGTGCGGGCCATTTCGAAGAGGCCGTAAAGGGCCGACGGAAGGCCAGCCACGATGCCGGAAAAGATGATGAGCGAAATACCGTTGCCGACACCGCGCTGCGTAATCTGCTCCCCAAGCCACATCAGGAACAGCGTTCCGCCGACAAGCGTGACGACCGTCGAGATGCGGAAAAACCAGCCGGGATCGAGCACGACGGGACCTACGCCCGAACGCGAGCCCTCGAGGCCAATCGCGATGCCATAGGCCTGGAAGGCGGCCAGAACGACGGTGAGATAGCGCGTGTACTGGTTGATCTGCTTGCGCCCCGCCTCGCCTTCCTTCTTCAGTGCTTCGAGCTTCGGCGATAGCGAGCTCATGAGCTGCATGATGATGGAGGCGGAGATGTAGGGCATGATG
>CAZSNH010000283.1:0-4720 GCA_964607855.1 uncultured Hyphomicrobium sp.
GTGCAGATAGGCGGAAACGGGTGTCGGTGCCGCCATGGCGTTCGGCAGCCAGAAGTGGAACGGGAACTGTCCCGACTTTGTGAAGGCGCCGAGTAGCACCAGTACCAGCACGAGTGGATAGTGCGGATGTGCCCTGATCACATCACCTTTGGCGAGGATCACCGTCAGATCGAAGCTGCCAGCGATGTTGCCGAGTAGCAGCAGCCCGGCAAGCAGAGCGAGGCCCCCGCCGCCGGTGACAGCGAGCGCCATGCGGGCTGCGATCCGGGCGTCGTGCGCCTCGTACTTGTATGCGATAAGCAGGAACGATGTGAGGCTCGTGATCTCCCAGAAGACCAGCATAAGGATTGTATTTTCGGCGAGGACCACGCCGAGCATGCCGCCCGCGAATGCAAGCAGAAGCGCGTAGAAGCGCCCGAGGCGATCATAGGTCGGCAGGTAGTACGCCGCATAGAGAACGATCAGCAGCCCAATGCCGAGAATGAGAAGCGAGAACAGCAGTCCGAGGCCGTCCAGGCGCAAGGCGAAATCGAGTCCCCATTCCGGCAGCCACGGTAGGCGAGTCGTCAGAACCTCGCCGGACAACGCCGCAGGCATCAGAGGCACCAGCGCAGCGAGCCCTCCAGCCATGCCTGCAGCCGCAGTCCATGCGACAGTCGAGCGCGAATGACGCTCGGCTGCAACGACGAGAAGTGCCCCGACGAACGGGGCGGCCAGAATCAGATTGAGCAGTGATGGTGCCATGTCCAATCGATAGCCGATCCGCCCCTTCGCTCATACTACCGACGTGCATTTGAGTAGGTTGACTTTGTTCGATTCGGCTGGTCAGTTCCACGGCGCAAGCTCCGCCGCGAACCGATGCCTCTGAAGCCGCGCTGCACCCAACGACCTCGCAGTCTCACCGCTTCGCTGACGCCGGCCCTGAGCCGCTAACTTGTTGAAAATATTCGATTGTATCCGGCGCATTGGATCCGCCCGTGATGACGAAACTCATCGCCTGATCGAACGTCCAGTCTGTGAAGGTCAGCTTCCTGATAGGCACGATCTCGTTGTAGCCAGAGGTCGGGTTCGGCGAGGTCGGGACATAAACGACCGCGAGTTCCTCACCTGTCGACTTGTCCTTGAGCACGCGGGTCACGAGACCGATGGTTTTCATCTCCGGAGAGGGAAAATCTATCAGCACGACGCGACGCTCTCCGTCCGAAGAGCCACCAGCGACCGTCAGGAACCTCTTCGTCGACTGGTAGATCCTGTCTACGAATGGGATCATGCCAATCAAGGCTTCGAAGAGCACGATCAGTCGCTGGCCGATCACGCGGCTGCGGCCCAACCCAAACCCCAAAGGAAGACCAGTACGACCAAGGCGGCCACGACGGACAACAGGGTCTCGTTCTCGATCCAGGCAGCGAGCAGCGGATGCTCCGGCGCAAGCGTCCGCGCCAGGGTCCTTACCCAGGGACGACCGATGCGTGAGAGCTGCCCGAATAGGAAATCGAGGATCAGCCAGGTGATAGCCAGCGGCGTCGCCGTGATCACGCCGATTAAAATGTAACGGCTCGTGGATATGATCCGCGGCGAAGGGTTGATCGTCGTCATTCACCCGAACTCGTTCGTCTCCAGGTCTATGGTGAAGGCGCTTCGTCGCAAACTTAGATCACCACGACGCGTGTGCCCACCGGCACCGAAGCATACATCTCGAAGATGTGCTCATTGAGCATGCGGATGCAGCCAGATGAGGCGGCCTTACCAATACTCCACGGCTCGTTCGTACCATGGATTCGGTAAAGCGTATCGCGGCCGTCCCTGAACAGGTACAGGGCCCTCGCACCTAGCGGATTGAGTGGCCCGCCCGGCATGTGAACTGGCAGCTGCGAATCGCGTGCGCGCATACGCTCAGTCGGCGTCCATCCTGGCCAGATGGCCTTGCGACCAACTGTGGCCTCGCCGCTCCAACGTCGTCCATCGCGTCCAACAGCAATGCCAAACTGTAGAGCGCTGCCGCTCTGCCCCACGAGGAGAAGAATGCGCCTTCTCTTGTCGACAATGATCGTACCGGGCGACTCAGGGCCATCATAAATCACCGTCTGGCGGCGAAAGCGCTCAGGTATGCGGTTCTTGTCGACGAGAAGGATGTTGTGGGGTTGATCGGGAATCTTACCGATGTACCAGCCTGCCGCCAGTGCTGGCGACGCCGGTGGCACCGCCAGCATACCGAGGCAGCTTGCCAGAAAGTCTCGCCGGGAGATACTCGATGTCATGTGTCTATCATTGTATTTTGGATGGACTTAGAATGATCCCGTCAAGCGGGCTAGGATGAGAATGGCGATCAGCGCGATCAAGGGAATCGCGCAGGCGACGACGAAGATATCCTTGTAGGCTTCGCGATGAGTCATCTTGCAGACCGCCAGCAGCGTGATGACGGCGCCATTGTGCGGTAGCGCATCGAGCCCTCCAGTCGCTATGGCAGTTACTCTGTGAAGGAGTTCCGGATTGATCCCGGCGGCATTGCCGAGTTCGAGATAGGTGGCGCCCAGGGTCTGTAGCGCTATGCTCATGCCACCTGAAGCAGACCCGGTGATGCCGGCCAGAATATTGACGGCAACGGCGAGCGAAACGAGTGGGTTTCCTGGCGCCAGATTGAGAACACCGTCGCGGATAATATCGAAGGCAGGCAACGAGGCGATCACAGCCCCAAAGCCGACGAGCGAGGCCGTGTTGAAGGCCGGACCCGTTGCTGCATTTGCCCCATCGTCGAGCGTCTCTTTGAGGTTCCCCAACCGGTGCCTGTTGAGCACAGCCATCACGACAATGGCGATCGTCAACGCCATCAGGATCGCCCACACGCCCCTGACGGCGCCGAATGTCGTCGCGCCATATCGCGGATCGGCGAGATAACTCGTGTCGAACAGTGGCAGGACGATTACGGCAAACACGAAGTTCAGGAGGATCACGAGCGCGATAGGTAGTGCAGCGCGCCAGGCGGGCGGGAGGTTTGACGGTTGTTTGTCGGCGATGGTGCTCACGTCGAAACCTTCGCCTTGCGCCAGCTCCCGCAGCTCCTTCGAGGATCGCGTTGGAGCGCTGAGGGATGCGGGAGCGCTAGAGGGCAACCACGACGACGCGCGGCGCATGATCCAAAGGAGCCCGAGGCCAAGCATGATGGCGCCGGCTAGGATGCCAATGCCCGGTGCGGCAAACGCCGTCGTCCCGAAGTAGGGCATCGGGATGGCGTTCTGGATGGCAGGCGTGCCGGGTAGCGCGGTCATCGTGAAGGTGAACGCGCCTAGCGCTATCGAGGCCGGGATCAGGGCGCGCGGCAGATTGGCTCGCTCGAACATGGCTGCCGCGATCGGGTAGACCGCGAATGCGACGACGAACAGCGAAACGCCACCATAGGTGAGGACCGCACAAGCCAAGACGATGGCCGGAATCGTGTTGGCCTCGCCGAGCCTAGCAACGATCCATTCGGCAAGAGCCCGGGCGGAGCCCGTGTCGTCCATCAGTTTCCCGAACAGCGCTCCAAGCAGGAACAGCGGGAAGAACTGGATGATGAACGCCCCCATCGCGGGCATGAAGACCTGCGTGTAGGAGGCAAGCAGCGGCGCTCCGCCGAGTACGACGGCGACAAGAGCCATGAGCGGAGCCAGCAGCAACACTGACAACCCGCGGTACGACAGGTAGATGAGAAGGCCGAGCGCGACGAGGATGCCGAGGATTCCGGTCATAGCTGCTACCTGTAGTGGGAGAGTGATCGACGAGGAGCTATCATGCGAGGCTCCCCAGATCCAAAGTCGAGATTTGACCGAGGTCGCTTGCATGGCGCGCGAGCCACGCATCGGCGGCCTGCTGCCCCTGGCCACGCAGATCGAGCAGAAACTCCCATTCAGGATCGAGTTTGCTCCCCGCTCCCAACGAAAAAGTCCCTTCATCGGCTGCAATGCGATGGAGGCGGAGCTGGCGCACCTGATTGAACAAGGGATGCTTGAAGACGTGATCCGGCGGCTCCTCGTGCAAAGCCTGCTTCAGCAGAGCAATGCCGCGCAACTCCTTCTTCAGGCTTGCATTGAACGTGATCTCGTTGAGGCGGGCAGCAATTCCGGTGGCAGTTCGCGAGCGTTCTTCTCGAATAGGTGGGTTCAGCTGGATGATGAGGAGGTCCGACGGCTCGCTCTCGGCAATCAACGGCAGCAGCGCGGGATTGCCGAGATAGCCGCCATCCCAATAGGCCTCGCCATCAATCTCGACGGCCTGGAAGAGTTGCGGCAGGCAAGCGGACGCCATGACGGTATATGGCGTAAGCTCCGCGTTCCGGAATACCTTGAGCGCGCCGGTCCGGACGCTCGTTGCCGAAATGAACAACCGGATCCCATCTGCCCTTCGTAGCCGCTCGAAGTCTACGGTGTCCGTCAAGAGCGCGAGCAGTGGATTGTAGTTGAGAGGGTTCCATTCATACGGCGAAAACGTACGGGTGAACGTGTCGGCGACCGTCGACCAATAGGCGAACGAGGCCCCCCACGGCCCGAGCGTCGACCACGGCGCGGAAATAGCGTCGCTCATCAGAAACAGGGCACGAAAAGGGTTCCTGGACGGGGCTCTGTGAGCAGACTGGCTGATCCGCTTCCAGAAGGTGTGCAGGGCTTCCTTGGCTCCCGTTCTGCCGCCAGCGAGCAGGCCACTGGCCAGCACCACGGCGTTCATGGCGCCGGCACTGGCTCCGCTC
>CAZSNH010000284.1:0-4711 GCA_964607855.1 uncultured Hyphomicrobium sp.
ACGCTTCTGTCAATCGAAAGGTTTCTGGATTGTCCGCCTTTTCGAGATAGGCAGCGACAACCTGCGAACCCGGCGCGAGAGATGTTTTCACCCATGGCTTGACCGTGAGCCCTTTGGCAACGGCATTGCGTGCCAATAAGCCGGCCCCGATGAGGACGGATGGGTTCGACGTGTTGGTGCAGCTCGTGATTGCGGCAATCACGACATCGCCGTGCCCGAGATCGAAGTTTCGCCCCTCGACCCTGTAGCGCGTCTTGGCGTCGTCCCCCTTCTTGAATTCCTTATCAAGCGCCTGGGCGAAGCCGGCTGCGGCATCCGACAGAGCAACCCGGCCCTCCGGTCGCTTTGGACCCGCGAGCGAGGGGACGACGTCCGACAGGTCGAGTTCGATAGTGTCGGTAAACTCGGGATCGGGCGACGTCTTGGTGCGAAAAAGTCCCTGAGCTTCGGCATACGCTTTTACGAGCGCAATGCGGTCTTTGTGGCGTCCCGACATGTCGAGATATGACAGCGTTTCCGCATCGATCGGGAAGAAACCGCAGGTGGCACCATATTCGGGCGCCATATTGGCAATCGTGGCCCGATCGGCGAGCGTTAGGTGGTCGAGGCCTGGGCCGAAGAATTCGACGAACTTGTTGACCACACCCTTTTTGCGCAACATTTGCGTGACCGTCAGAACAAGGTCTGTCGCCGTGACGCCCTCCTTGAGCTTGCCGGTCAATCGGAAGCCCACGACCTCTGGAATAAGCATGGATTGCGGTTGACCGAGCATGGCGGCTTCGGCTTCGATGCCTCCGACTCCCCAGCCCAGAACCGCGAGACCGTTCACCATCGTCGTATGGCTGTCGGTGCCGACGAGGGTATCGGGGTAGGCGAGCGTTTCTCCGCCGGCAGTCTCGGATGTCCAAACGGTCTGCGCCAGATACTCGAGATTGACCTGGTGACAAATGCCTGTCCCCGGTGGAACGACGCGGAAGTTTTGAAATGCGCCTTGTCCCCACTTCAGGAACTTGTAGCGCTCGCCGTTGCGGGCGTATTCGAGTGCCACGTTCTGGCTGAACGATTTGGGCGTGCCGAATTCGTCGACGATGACCGAGTGATCGATCACGAGATCGACGGGAACGAGCGGATTGATTTTTTTCGGATCGCCGTTGAGGAGTTTCATGCCGTCACGCATGGCCGCAAGGTCGACCACTGCCGGAACTCCCGTAAAATCCTGCATCAGGACGCGGGCCGGACGAAAGCCGATCTCCTTTTCCGCCTTACCCCTGTTTTCCAGCCATGCCACCATTCCCGTGATGTCGTCTTTGGTTACCGAGCGGCCATCCTCATGGCGCAACAGGTTTTCGAGCAATACCTTTATCGAATAGGGAAGTTTCGCGACTCCGTTGAGCCCGTTCTTCTCGGCCTCGGGGAGCGAAAAATAAGTGTACGTCTTGCCAGCGACCGTGAGGGACTTGCGGCAATTGAAGCTATTCAGAGGTGAGGTGGGGGTCTTGCTCAAGTTGCTGCTCCATGATCGGTATTTTGCCGCGCGCGAGGAATTTGCAATCCAACGAGAATTGCGCTGGCGTCAGTGGAAGTGTGCCCTTTATATATTGCACTGCGATAAGCTCGCTAGTGGCACTAAGGCACAGGTCTGCCAAGCTGGAACCAGACGGAGTGAATGAATTTCGTGCAGCTGGTCGTCGAAAATCTCGTTCAGTCGCGCGGCGGCCGCAGAGTGCTCGATGGTCTCTCGTTCCGGGTCCCGGCGGGAGAAGCTCTCATACTCAAGGGCCCGAATGGCGCCGGGAAAACCACGCTCCTCAGAACCTTGGCGGGTTTTATAAGGCCCGAGCACGGCAGCATTCGCCTTGAGCAAGGTCCGCCTGAAGCCATCGTCTCGGAGCTCTGCCACTTCGTCGGTCATTTGAACGGTATCAAGAGCAACCTGACGGTTGCAGAGAACCTAACCTTTCTGGGGCAGATTCTCGTGAACCGTTCCGTTGAGAGTGGCAAAGAGAGACTACGTAAGGCGCTCGACGCCTTTCATCTTTCGGCTGTTGCCCACATCCCCGCAGGCTATCTATCGGCAGGTCAGAAACGCCGGACTGCCCTGGCACGGCTCTTGATGGCCGACCGGCCGCTCTGGCTTCTCGATGAGCCAACCTCTTCGCTCGACACGGAGTCGTCGAAATTGCTCGCGCAGGCCGCCAACGCCCACAGCCAGGCCGGAGGCTTGATCATTGCCGCAACCCATCTTCCGCTGGCCTTTGAGAAAGCTACCGAGCTCACCCTTGCCCCCGTCATGGAGAGAGCATGAACACATTTCGTGCTTTCTTGTTTCGTGATCTCAAACTTGCCCTCCGCGAGGGCGGCGCCGTCGGCACAGCGCTCGGTTTCTTTCTCGTCGTCGTTACGATGCTGCCGCTGGGACTTGGTCCCGATCTCAATCTGCTCTCGCGCATAGCTCCGGGCGTGCTATGGATTGCACTCCTCCTTTCGGCGCTCCTCTCATTGCCGCGTATTTTTGAAAGCGACCATGAAGACGGCACGTTGGAAGTAATGTCGACGAGCGAGCTCCCTCTCGAATTGATCGCGGTTGCCAAGTCGCTGGCCCACTGGCTGACAACAGGAATTCCGCTCGCACTTTTGGCGCCCATTCTGGGCCTGTTGCTCAATCTCGATCTCAAGGCCTATCCGATTATGTTTGCGACGATGATCGTCGGTACGCCTGCCATCAGCTTTCTGGGGGCGATTGGTGCCGCACTCACCTTGAAAAGCCGGCGGGGCGGGCTCCTCTTGTCGCTTCTCGTCTTGCCCCTCTACATCCCGACGCTGGTGTTCGGCATCTCGGCAATCAGTGCAGTGATACTCAATTCGGGAAGCGTTGAGGCCTCGTTTCTTATTCTCTCAGCAATTTCCTTGGCATCTCTGGTTGCCGGCCCGTTTGCCTCTGCTGCGGCCATTCGAGCACAGCTCGCCTGAAAATGCGCAGCCTACTGCGCAATCTGTGGCGGTTTCCCCATTTTCGAGTATGACTTGCCAAGACGGCCAGCGGCCGTGCGCGGTGCCCCGCCGGTGCTAGGGGCCCTTACGCGGCGACTGCACACGATTGGGGACCGGCCCACCGCTGGCCATTTACATTCAATTTTGAGCGATCGCGCATATTGCGACGGACGGTTCATTGCGCGTACAGGCTGAAGCCGCTAGACCTCGGCCCATGACAACACCGAACCTCGCACAGCGGCTCGCCAATCCGACCCGGTTCATGGAGCTTTCGGAGAAAATATTGCCATGGGTCGCTGCGCTCGCGGTTATGCTCATCTCGTATGCGCTCTACCTTGGCTTCTTCGTCGCACCTCCAGATTACCAGCAGGGCGAAACGGTCAAGATCATGTTCATCCATGTGCCGGCAGCCTGGCTTGCAATGATGGGCTACGGCCTGATCGCCGTCTCGAGTTTTGGGCTGCTCGTATTTCGCCATCCGCTCGCCGATGTCTCCGCGAAGGCCGCGGCGCCGATAGGGGCCGCCTTTACGCTTGTTGCACTCGTTACCGGCTCGTTGTGGGGAAAGCCAATGTGGGGCACCTACTGGGTTTGGGATGCCCGGCTGACCTCGGTCTTGATCCTGTTCTTCCTCTACCTCGGACTGATGGCACTGCGCTCATCGATCGAGGATGAAAATCTTGCCGCCAAACTTTCTGCCATTCTGGGTCTGGTCGGTGTTGCGATCCTGCCGGTCATCAAGTTCTCGGTTGACTGGTGGAACACCCTTCACCAGCCCGCCAGTGTCATGCGCATGGGGGGCTCGACCATTCATCCGGATTTGCTGACGCCGCTTCTTTATTCTGCGCTCGGCTTCACGCTGCTCTTTTTCGCGCTACACATGAAGGGAATGCGCAACGAGATCCTGCGCCGCCGGGTCAAGGCTCTGACGATGGCCGAAGTCGAGCGAGCGCGTGTCGGCGCTGCTGCTGCGGAGTAGAAGGCATGGATCTGGGACCACACGCGCTATTCATATGGGTCGCCTACCTCGCCATGGTGCTCATTCTCGCGGCGCTGATCGGCTGGCTATTCTACGATGGAGCGCGCCAAAAGCGAGCATTGGCCGATCTCGAAGCCCGTGGCGTCAAGCGCCGTTCGGAGCGCTCTTGATGGAAAAGGGTAATGGCCCCTCGCGCCTCGCCAAGCGTGGACTTGGCTGGACCGCGGTTCCCGTCGTGATCTTCGGACTGTTGGCGACCATCTTTGCATTCTCTCTGAGATCAGGCGATCCTTCGCGCCTGCCGTCGGCGCTCATCGGCAAGCCTGCCCCTCAGACCGCTTTCGAACCGATCGATGGGTTGGTGGCTGCTGGCCAGCCTGTGCCAGGCTTCAAGAGCAGCGAGCTTTCAAACGGCAAGGTTTCGATTGTAAATTTTTGGGCATCCTGGTGCCGTCCGTGTGTCGATGAGCACCCCTTGCTCGTTCAGCTTGCGAACCAAGAGGGCGTCGCCCTCTACGGGGTCAATTACAAGGACGACGCCATCTCGGCCCGGCGCTTTCTCGGGCTGCATGGTAATCCGTTCCTCGCCGTCGGCACGGATCCCAAGGGCCGCGGGGCCATTGAGTGGGGCGTTTACGGAATGCCCGAAACATTCGTAGTGAATGGCAGAGGCGAGATTGCCTACAAGCACGTTGGACCGATCAGTCCGCAGTCCCTTGAGAAGCAGCTTCTTCCCGCCAT
>CAZSNH010000285.1:0-4698 GCA_964607855.1 uncultured Hyphomicrobium sp.
GGCGTCTTCCGATGCGGTCGCGATGGCAATGCCGGCAAAGTCCGCCTTGTGGTTGGAGGCGCCAACCGAAATGACGCCCGTCTCGACCCCAGCGGCCATTGAGCCTGTGTCCCGGTCCCAACACTATTGTTCCTCAGAGGAGCGGGACGAAGGCTCGGGCCGCAGTGTCCTGCTCGATCGGGAGTTGCCGTTTGGCGAACGGCTGGCCGAAGCCGCTCGCGCTCAAACCCGCGATTTCATCGTCTACAACGACGACTACCAGAAGATCTCGTATCCCATGGGAGACGTTTCGTTTCTTTATGGCGTCTGCACGGATGTCATTATTCGAGCTTACCGCGCACTCGGGATCGACCTTCAGAAACTCGTTTTTGAATCCGGATTGGGTGAGCGCGACCGTAGTATCGATCACCGGCGCACAACGGTCCTGAAACGCTTCTTCGAAAAATATGCGGAAACGATCACTCCTTCCCTGAACCCGGCCGATTACCGTCCGGGCGACATCGTCACCTACTACCGGCCGAACAACCGCGGCGTTCGCACCCATATCGCCATCGTGTCGCGCGAAATCGGCCCTTCCGGAGCGCCCATGATCATCCACAATCGCGGCAACGGGCCTCAAGTGGAAGACGCACTTTTCGCAGATCCCATTACAGGCCATTTTCGATTTGAAGCCGAAGGGCGCACGATAGCTGAAAACCCGATCGTGCGCGGAGCGAACAAAATCGCGCGCTAGATAGAGTTTGAAAGACAACTCCTGCAAGCTCGACGTCGGGCGGCCGCACTATTCATATTATCCAAGAAACGTTCTTGTGGAACTCAGCGAATAAGATCATCGTTTTGCGAACGCCTGCATCGTGACGAAGCGGGTGGCTCTGCAACACGCATGCTCTGAGATAAAATCCTTGAGGCGCACATTTCTCAGCTGGCTTCGCTCGCTCCGAGGTACCCCTCCCCAGCAGCCGGCCGTGACCATCCCGAACCCCGAGCCCCTTTCCATCGAACGGCAGTGGGCTTCGGTCATAACCATTGCCGCCGGACGTCTCAAGGGAATCGATCATTCCCATGATTTGCAGTCTGAGGCGTCCCGCCAGATCGACGCCGCGTACTATGCCCTCAATCAGATCCTGGACGAGTTGGCGAGCGTCATGCAGCTTCCCGGGCAGCATCGCTCAGCCGCCGTGGTCAAGCTGGATCCGGCGCTGCGCCGCATCATTCAGCCCAACAAAGAGCAAGAGCGCTCGGCAGCCGCCTGAACGAGCCTCAGCTTACCGTTCACTTGACCGCAACGCTGCAGGTCGGATGAAAAATTTCATGGATATTCGGGCGTGATCACGCAAGAACAGAGCTGAACAAGCCGGCATCCCCCCTCTGAAGGCGCTGACCAGGACCATGACGGCAGACCGCAACGCAACAAAGAGCGGTTCTCACGGCCCTCGGCCGTGTGATCCATCAGCGGTTGCAACGCGCGCGTCCGAACAGCTTGCCAGCGCGATTTCCGATATCCTTGAGCCGGGGCTCTATCTCGTCGCGACACCGATCGGCAATCTCAGCGACATCACGCTGCGCGCGCTCTCGGTGCTCGCGTCCGCAGACATTCTCTACTGCGAGGATACGCGTCATAGTGCCCGTCTTTTGAGGCATTTTGCGATCGAGGCGCGGCCGCGCTCTTATCACGAGCACAATGCGGACGTGGAGCGCCCGCGTATCTTAAAGGCGCTCCAGGACGGAAAGAGCGTTGCACTCTTCTCGGACGCGGGCATGCCGCTCATTTCCGATCCTGGTTACAAACTCGTGAAAGAGGCGGCTTCCGCCGGGCATCGCGTATTCAGCATTCCAGGGGCATCCGCACCACTGACCGCACTTGTGGCATCGGGCCTGCCCACCGATTGCTTCACCTTCGCCGGATTCCTGCCGCCCAAAAAAGGCGCCAGACGGTCGCGCATCAGAAGCCTCTCCTCGGTTCCCGGGACACTCATTCTCTTCGAGGCGCCCTCACGGCTCCGCGAGACGCTGTTCGATCTTGGTGACTTATTAGGCGACCGGCAGGCGGCAGTTGCACGCGAGTTGACCAAGCTTCACGAAGAGTACCATCGCGGATCCCTTTCGCAGCTCGCTCAAGAGTTTTCGGGCGATAAGGTGAAGGGCGAGATTGTCATCGTGATCGCGCCGGGAACGGCAGCCGAAATCACCGATGCCGAAATTGCTTCTCGCCTCAAGGACGAACTTAAAGAGACGAGCTTACGCGATGCATCCAAGCAGATTTCGGATGAGCTCAACGTCCCCAAGGCTCGCGTATATGGCATCGGCCTGGCCCTCAAGGACAAGGACGGCGTATGACGGATCTGCTAAAGGCCGAGGATCGACGGCGGCGGTATCGGCATGGCATCTTTGCCGAGTATGCCGCCGCCTCGCTCCTGATGCTCAAGGGTTATCGCGTCCTGAACCGCCGCTGGAGATGCAAATTTGGTGAGATCGATCTTGTTGTCGTGCGGGGAAAGCGGCTCGCCTTTGTGGAAGTAAAGCAACGGCGCACCCTTGAGGATGCGCAGTTCTCCATCTCGGACGGGCAGGCTGCCCGCATTAAAGATGCAGCGGATCTCTGGCTGCAGGCCAACCCGAGGTTTCGCGATTTCGACTTGGCGTTCGACGCCGTTTATGTCGTGAAGAAGCAATGGCCCCTTCACGTCGAACACGCCTTATGAGATGGCTCAATTAGCGCCGGCTGATGGCCATGCCGTTCAGCACGGTCTGTGCGCGCCTGTTCTGTGACCAGCAGGAAATGTCGTTGCACACCGCCACAGGACGCTCCTTGCCATACGACACAGTGCGAATGCGCGAAGCGCTCACGCCCTGAGTAGTGAGAAAGCTTCTCACGCTTTCCGCACGCCGTGCGCCCAGGGCAATATTGTACTCACGGGTGCCTCTTTCATCGGCATGGCCCTCGATAGTCACTGTCTGAGACGCAAACTGTTGCAGCCACTGTGCCTGATTGGTCAGCGTCTGCTGAGCTTCCGGGGTCAAGTCGGAGCTATCGGACGAGAAATAGACGATGTCGCCGGCATTGATTTGGAAGTCACCGTTCGAGCCCGGCGTCTGGCCGTTGGCACCCGAGCGCGCATAGCGACCGCTTCCATAGTCTGAACCGAGGCGGCTGCTTCCAGGTCCATTTTCCGAGGTACTGGAGCAAGCGGCCAGCCCGAGTGTCACGGTTGCGGCGAGTACAGCTTTGAAAGCCGAAGCCGTCAAAGGGCCAATCGGCGTCGAGCAGCGCAGCATTAGGATTACTCCTTACTTAAAATCCCACCCTGACTTGAGCTTATGAGTGGTAAACATTGCGTAAATGCGAGCGCGCCGTGGCGGGACTTCGACCAAATAAGAGTTATTTCGGGATAGCGGAATCGGCTGATTCCGGCGCAATTCTTGCTTGTTTTATTAAGGCGAACGCGGATTGCGTGATGACATGACGCACCGCACAAAATTCATAAGAAGCCGGGGAGGACACACATGACCGCACAGATCGACGACGTCTTGAAGCGCTCGACCGACCGGGGAGCGTGTGCCGGCATCGTAGCGGCGGTCGGAACCAGCGACGGCACGATCTACGAGGGCAGCTTTGGCCGTCGCGCCATCGATCAGCTGGTCCCGATGACCGTCGACACGATCTTCCGCATCTTCTCAATGACCAAGATCGTGGGTGGCGTCGCGGCCATGAAGCTCGTCGAGCGAGGCGCACTCGATCTCGATGCTCCGGTCGAAAAATACCGGCCTGAATTTGCCGAGCTCCAGGTTCTCGAAGGCTTCAACGGAGATAAGCCAATCCTGCGCGCGCCCAAGCGCAAAGCGACCGTGCGTCAGCTCATGACGCATACTTCAGGCCTCGTCTACGAGTTCTGGAATACCAATATGGCGAAGTACCTTGAGGTTACCGGTAATCCTAGTTTTCTCACAGGTAAGAAGCAGGGCATCATGTATCCCCTCGCCTTCGATCCGGGCGAGCGTTGGGATTACGGTGTCGGCATCGACTGGCTCGGCCAGGTGGTGGAGGCGGTTTCGGGCAAGCGCCTCGATACGTTCTGCAGGGCGGAAATCTTTGCCCCCCTCAACATGCCGGACACCGACTTCGAATGCGAAGGGAGCAAGCGAAGCCGCCTCGCCTCGGTCCATGCCCGTCAACCCGATGGATCGCTGACCGTTATCGCCCTCGACCCGCCCTCGCACCCTGAAATCTACGGCGCCGGCTACGGCCTCTACTCGACGGCGGGTGACTTCATGCGTTTCCTGCGCATGCTGCTCAATCGGGGAAGCCTTGACGGCGCCAGAATTCTCAAGAACGACACCCTCGATGACGCGCTTGCCAATCACATCGGCAACCTCGAGATCGGAAATCTCAAGTCGGTCATCCCTGCCGTCTCGTGCGACGCGGAGTTCTTCCCCGGGATGCAGAAGCGACACAGCCTGCTCGGCCTCATCAATCTCGAACAGCCGAGAGGCATGCGTTCCGCCGGCAGTCATTGCTGGGCAGGAGCTTTGAATACTTTCTTCTGGTTCGATCCGCCGCGCAACATCGCTGGCGTCTTACTGATGCAATCGCTGCCCTTCGTAGACCCCATTGCGACAGATGTGCTCGTCGAGTTCGAAAAGGCCGTGTATGCCGGGCTTTGATGCCGCAATTCTTCGTGCAGCACCCAACTTAGACGG
>CAZSNH010000286.1:0-4673 GCA_964607855.1 uncultured Hyphomicrobium sp.
ATACTCTCCGATCCTGAGCTCGGCGAGCGGATGGGCCGTGCCGCGCGGGCAAAGGCGGAGTCACAGTTCTCGATCGCAATCCAGGCCAAGCGCACGCTCGAGGTCTACCGCCATCTCCTCGGCGGCTTACCCGGCCACGCGAACTTCTGCTAACGGCCCGCCTTCTCCCAAAGCACGCTCTGCTCACCTCTAAACGCTCGCACCATGCCTGCAAGACCCGCGAGGTAGCCTGAGACGATATAGGCCGACAGCTTGGCAGGCGGGAACGATTTTAGTGTCCGCCCACCGTAGGTTCCGAGCGCGGCCAGGACGAGAGCGCCAAGCTGCGCCAGCAAGGTCGCCCACATCGACAGCGGCGCATCGGGCAGCATGACCACAACGGCGTTGGCCGCGAGGGCCACCAGCGCGAAAAGCGGCAGGACGAGCCGCAGCGCCTTGTGCGACAGGAACATGAGGAGCGTGAGGATCGGCAAGCGGCGGAGGAGGTCGGCGCGGCCGAGGAGCTGGAAGCGCCCCGCCGTCATTCGCTGGCGCCGCGTCGCGTCATCGGTGAGTGAGCGAGAGGGTGCCTCCCAACCGCGCGCGTTGGGCTCGAACACCACACGCTTGCCGCGTGCCAGCACCGTCATCGCGAGGTGCGCGTCATCGTTGACGGTGCCAGGGGAAATTGGCTCGAAGAGTTCGCGCCGAATTGCCAGCATCTCGCCGTGCACGCCAACCGTGGAGCCGATTCGACTTTCGAGCGCCTTGATAGCGTTCTCGTAGCGCCAGTAGATGCTTTCCACACCGGCGGGGTTGGAGGCGTCGGTGCTGCCCGCGCGCACCTCCTTGCAACCCGTGACGAGGCCCACCTCGGGATCGGCGAAATTGGCCACGAGTTGGCTTATCGCATCCTGCCGATAAAAAATGTTTGCGTCCGAGAAGACGAGAATGTCGCCGCTCGCCCGCCGCACGGCATCGTTCATGGCTGCGCTCTTGCCGCGCCGGCCGGGCGCGTGCATTGCCACAATGCCTTTTGCCTCGTAGCTCTTGGCGATCTCGGCCGTCGCGTCCGTGGAGCCCTCGCTATTGATGACAATCTCAAGGCTGGGGTAATCGAGCGCAAGGCTGTTGTCGAGCTTGTCGCGGATGACGGCGGCCTCATTGAAGCAACTGATAATGAGGCTTGCCTTGGGCGTTACCGCGCCCTTGCGCACCGGCCTCGGTGCAAGACGCGCTGCCAGCCCCAGCAGCAACGGGTAGCCGACGTAATGATAGGCCTGAACAAGGAGGCCGAGCCACACCGTGGCCGTCAGAAGTTCAGAGAGCATGAGGACGATCCAAAACGTCCGTGCGAAGACGCTTCTTCATTCTAGCGGCCGCGCTCCTTGCGACAAGGCGCGATTGAGGCCAGTCTTAAGCGCACCATGCTACGCTCTGGCTTGGACCGTTATTTTCCATACGGTCGTCGGAGGTAGCGCCTGAGCCATATGCGAAAGCTGTTTCCGAGAGCGTCCTGGCAATCGAGAACCGGTCCGCCACCATTAGCCGGCCACGCTCGCCCATGGCGTGTGCCTCGCGGCGATCTCGGGCGCAGGCTGCAAGCGCGGCGGCGAGCGCGTGGGGGTCTCCTGGCGGCACGAGTTTGGCCGTTTCCTGGTCGGTGAAATGGATCGCGAGGCCGCCCACGCGCGAGGCGACGATGGGCACGCCGTGGGCCGCCGCCTCCAAGGCCGCGAATGGCAGGGCCTCTGTGAGCGAAGGCAGGCACAAGAGATCGCAGTTCGCGACGATCTCGACGGCATCGGTGCGGTAGCCCAAAAACTGCGTCTTGCTTGAAACGCCGAGGCGCCGCGCTTCGGATTCGAGTCCCTCCCGCTCGGGGCCATCACCGACGATAAGGCACTCGACGTCGCCCACGTCGGCGGGCAGGGACGCGAGGGCCTCGAGGAGTATGGCGTGCCCTTTGACGGGCACGAGGCGCCCGACCACGGCGATGCGCAGCTGGCGAGTAGGTTCAGCAGGGATCCGACGCGGTTCCGAGACCGGAACTCCGTTGGGGATCGTGAACACATGGCCCGGATCGAACCCGGCTCTCAGCAGCTGCGCAGCCACCGTCTCCGATACGGAAATGAACCGGTTGGCACATCGCCGCACCAGGAAATCGAGCGCGCCGTAAAGTGGGCGGCCGAGAGGGCGGCGCTCGCTCTCGGCGAAGATGCTATGAAACGTTGCTACCCGTATCGGAACCCCGCAAACCCGCGCCACCGGAAGGCCCCACAACATGGATTGAGCATTGTGAGCGTCGACGACGGTGGGGGCCCATTCCTGCATGATGCGGTGCAGATGGGCGGCAAGCCGCGGGTCCTTGCGTCCGCTCGCCAGTGGCAGAACCCGTATCCCACCCTCTTTTAGCCTGTCGTGGGTTTGCGATCCTTGAATGACCGCAACGGCGATCTCGAATTTCGTGCTCAGTCCGGTTGCGATCTGGGCCACGCGCACGTCGGCACCTCCGAACCGGCTCGATAGATCGATGATCAAGACCCTTCGCATTTGGCCGTTCAGTCAGAGGCGGGGCAATTTGTGTTCTCGCTGACCAGCGTGCAGTGATCTTCGCAGCATATTGGTATCGTGAAAAGTCTCACAACAAGCAGTCGATTTATGACAGTCAATTAACACTAATTCGATTTTGTGAAGTGCGTAGCGCATTAAACTAAGCCTTTTGGCTATTGCGGGATCTCCCCTCAATAATGGCATCGGTTCTGAGAAGTGCCGATCGACACTTTGTTGAAGGGCAGCATGGCACCGCTTTTTTTCCCGAAACGCAACTCCCTTCCATTTGCGATGAAGTGCGAGATACGCCTTTTGGCGCTCTTTGAACGTTCGGAATGGTGAATTATTTTCATATAGCTGTCCCCGAATGGAACCAGCAATCGAGATCATGAGCGGAGAATTCCGCAACAGGCTGGCTCGTTCGGGCTTGCCGGGCGGGCGCTTTTGGGCTCGAGCCGCGGGAATTCCGAGTAGCGCGTCTGATGAATGTTCATATCAAGAGCCTCGAATTACGAGATCCCGGCCCCCAGGCGATTCCCGGTATTCGCCGCTCGAAACAATCCCTGATTGGCTGGGGATCGGGCCGGATTGCAGCTCTGAAGCCGGTGACGGAGTACCTCATAACCCTCATCACGTTTCCCGTGTGGGGGGCGCTGGTTCTCATCTTGTGGCTGGCTATCAAGTGCACGGATCCGTGGCACCCTGCCTTCTTCTATCAGCTACGCACCGGTCGTTACGGGCGCCGCTTCAGGCTGATAAAGCTGAGGACGATGGTGCCGAATGCAGCCCGAATGCAATCGAATCTCGCAGCATTTAACATGTCGAAAGACATGCCGGTTGATTTCAAAATGGCAAATGATCCCCGCGTGACGAAGCTCGGCAGATTCCTGCGCAAGACCCATCTCGACGAACTTCCCCAACTCATTAACGTGCTGATGGGCGATATGGCGATCGTCGGACCTCGTCCGTGCTCGGTTCCGGTTTTCCAGTACCATGAAACATGGCTAGCGCGCCTTACAGTCCGGCCGGGGCTCACCGGACTTGCGCAGATCAGCCGGGCGGATACACCAAGTTTTGAGGATCGCGTTCGGCTTGACATCGAATACATCCAAAAACAGTCGCTTTGGCTTGATATTTGGATAGTCTGGAGGACGTTCATTGTGGCCCTCATCAAGCGGAAGGGCATATAGCGCGGATCCCTTGTCGACATGTTTCGAGTGCCGTCCTTCAGGCAATATTGGCTCATCGATTCTCGATCCTTAGTCGTTGAGCCCAGGGCTGCGACGGGGATTGTCATCGGTCTGGCGGCATCTTTGGGTTTGACGGCCGTTGAACCGGCGTACGGGATTTTGATCGCCAGTGTCCTGCTTGGAGCGGCCGCCTTCCCCTTCATCCTGGATCGGCCTGTCGTGCTGCTTTGCCTGCTCGCCGGTTTTACGATTACGAACCTGACGGAAATCCTCATTGTCCGCTTTGGGGTTCCATCACCGAGCAAGCTCCTCATCTTTCTGATGTTCGTCTCTCTAGGCGTCGTCGCCGTGCGCGAGCGGCGATGGCCCCAATTCGACAAATCCGCGCTCATCCTGCTGATACTGACGGTTCTGTCGGGAGGATTAACTCTCTTCTGGGCCTACGATCGCACGGAAACCTATAATGCGCTGCTCGACCTTCTTCGCGAGATTCTCATCGTTGCGGCAATGCTGGCCGTTCTCCAGACGATGGACGATTTGCGCGCCGTCTCTCGCGTCATCGTAGCGGGTCTCACGGCGATCTCTATCCTCGGCCTGTTGAATGCGATCCTGGGCGGACACGAAATGGACCTGTTGGGGACCGCCAAATTCTCGGTCGAACATATTTCCGGCGATGTTGATTCCTATCGCTTCACAGGGCCGCTGACCGACCCGAATGCAATGGGAAGGCTATTGCTTCTCGGAGTTCCGTTCGCGGCTTACGAGTTTGTGGGCGCGCGCACTTTGTTTGGCCGCGCTTTGGGGTTCATTTGCACGGCGAGTTTGCTCGCGGCCCTCGTACTCACCTTCTCTCGGGGGGCAATGCTGGCATTCGTCGTGATGTTAGCATTTGTAGTTTGGAGGCACCGCGATCAGCTTGGGCGTGCAGCGCTCATTCTTGTGCCCACCATC
>CAZSNH010000287.1:0-4667 GCA_964607855.1 uncultured Hyphomicrobium sp.
CGGCTTTACAAGCTTGGCAGCAAGAGGCCCGCCGCCCTTGCCATCAGCGCCATGGCAAGAGACGCAAAACTCGGTGTATTCTTGCTTGCCGCCGTCGAGAATTTTGCTGCGCGCCTCACTCGCCGCCGCAGCCGGGCGCGAGATCAGGGCCAGAAGAAGGAGAGCAAGAATGGCCAGAATGAAAAGTACAAGACCGGCATGGCGTCCGGCGAAGGTGTTCCGGACTTGAGGACCTTGAATGGGGTGCATCAGCTTCTCCGCTATAGTTCAACTCGCCGGACGACAAAAGGGCCGGCGCTTCGGCCCGGATTCTGGCGCTGGTGAACCGCCTCAGCGTTGAGCCGGATCAATTTGAAGGCGCCCCTCAAGCGCCCTGCAATCTGAGCCGCACCTCGCGAAGAGAGGCGTCGCCTTCGACGGCCATCACTGAAAATCCGAGTGTCTGGCACATATCCAGCATTGTCGTATTTTCACTGAGAACGAGACCAAAAAGTTCCTCCAAGCCTTCGGCCGTCGCATAAGCGATCAAGTGCTGCATGAGGCGCCAGCCGAGGCCCAATCCCTTGAGCGGTGTTTGCACGAGAACGGCGAATTCGCCGCGCTTGTAGTCTGGGTCAGCTGCAAATCGAACGACGCCCAACAGATGCCGGCTCTCTCTGTCAATGGCAACAAAAGCGATCTCGCGGGCATAATCGATCTGTGTCAGTCGAGCCACGAAGGCATGGCTTAGTTCCTTTACGGGCGAGAAGAACCGCATACGGGCGTCCTCGGGAGACACGTTCTTGAAGAAGAGCTCATAAGCCGATTCATCGTCGGGGCGGATCGGCCGGATCAGAACCTTGCGTCCCTCCTGCATCATGAATTCGGCTTCCCATTCGGAGGGATAAGGGCGTATGGCCATTGGTGTGCGCGCTTCGGCGCCAGCTTCCGCAACCACGATGCGCGCATCGAGCGCGACAACGCCGGTGTCGTCAGCGAGGAGGGGATTGATGTCGAGTTCGCGGATCTCGGGATGCGTTGCAATGAGCGCGCATAGGCGCACCAAGGTGAGCGCGATCGCCTGCATATCCGCTGCAGGGCGGTTGCGGTAGCCGGAGAGCAGGCGGGATATCCGTGTCTGCTTGATGAGATCCATGGCCAGTCCGAGATCGAGTGGTGGCAGGGCTTGCGCCGTGTCCCGGATCACCTCGACGGCCGTACCGCCCGTTCCAAAGGTGATGAGCGGTCCGAAGGTGGGGTCAACGCTCATTCCGGCAATGAGTTCGTGGGCGCGCGGTTTCTTGATCATCGGCTGCACGGTGAAGCCAGCAATGTGGGCGCTTGGCGCAATCCGCTTGACCTTTTCATTCATGGCTTCTGCAGTTGCCCGGGCCTCGGCCGCCGTTTCGATATCGAGTTGAACGCCGCCAACGTCCGACTTGTGGCTGATGTCTGCGGAGAGGATCTTAAGTGCGATGCTCTTGTGTTTCGTGAGGAGTTCGCCCGCTACTCGTGAGACAATCTCGGGGGTCTCGGCAACCCTGGTAGGCACCGTGTTGATTCCATAATGGGCCAGGATACCCTTCGCCTCGACTTCATTGAGGAGCGTGCGGCGAGATGCGATTGCCCCGGCTATGATGGCCGATGCTCCCGCCTTATCAGGGGCGTAACCTTCCGGCGCGGCGGGAGGCGTGCGCATCAGTTCATTCTGCGCCCGCGTATACCTGACGCGCTGCATAAATCCGCTGATCGCATCGTCAGCCGTTTCAAAGGCGGGAATTCCATGCTCGCGGAAAAGCGCTCGGCCAGGTTCGGCGGTCCCGTCTCCAAGCCACGCCGCGACGACGAATTTTTTGCCGTGTTTTGCCTGGGCCGCCTCGACGGCCTCGATCGACGCACGGGCGGCATCCGTGCTGTCGGCAAGTGCAGTTGGGCAATTCATGACGAGGAGGTTTTCAGCGCTGGGGTCTGCAAGAAGCACGTTGAGGGCATTACGGTAGCGTTCAGGCCTGGCATCGCCGATAATGTCGACCGGATTGCTTCTCGACCAGGTTTGGGGAAGCACGTTGTCGAGGGCGGCCCGGGTCGCCTCCGAGAGTGAAGCAAGCTCACCGTTCCAGTCGGCGAGCCGGTCGGCTGCGAGAACGCCCGCGCCGCCGCCGTTGGTGAGGATCATAAGGGACTCACCCTTGAGCTTAGGCGAGCGCGAAAGAATCTCGGCGGCGTCGAATAGCTCCTCCATCTCGCGCACCCTTAAGAGCCCCGCCCGGCGGAACGCGGCATCGTAGGCGGCGTCCGATCCCGCGAGCGCGCCGGTGTGAGAGAGAGCAGCCCTTGCCCCGGCCGCATGGCGCCCGGACTTGATCACGATCACCGGCTTGGCGCGCGCAGCCCGGCGCGCGGCGGACATGAATTTGGGGGCATGCGTCAAGGCCTCCATGTAGATGAGGACGGCCCGGCTCGAGATGTCAGCCGCCAGGTAATCCAGGAGGTCGCCGAAGTCGACATCGGCCATATCACCAAGCGAGACGATATGGCTGAAACCGATGGAACGGCTCTTGGCCCAGTCGACGATGCTGGTGATGAGGGCGCCCGATTGCGAGAGAAAGGCCAAGTCCCCGGTGAGTGGGGCGACGTGGCAGAAACTGGCATTGAGCCCGCAATTGGGCCGCATGAGACCGAGGCAATTGGGCCCCTGGATGCGGAGGCAATAGGGCCGAGACGCGCTCAGCATGGCTTGGCGCTGTGCCGCATCGACACCAGCCGTGATGACGACTGCTGCCCGGGTTCCTCTCTTGCCGATCTCACCGATGATCCCTGGGATCGTATGAGGCGGGGTTGCGATGATCGCGAGGTCCGCCACCTCGGCAAGGTCAGCAGCCGAGGCAACGGTCTTGTGGCCTTCTATCAGCGCATGGCGCGGATTTATGAATTGGATCGAGCCCTTGAACCCGCCATTCAAAAGGTTGCGGGCGACGATGTTTCCGACGCTACCCGCTTCGGGACTGGCGCCGAAAAAGGCGACGGACCCCGGGTTGAGCAGCCGCTCGAGATTGCGGACGGTCATGGCTTCGCGAAGTGCTCCTCAACAAGCGATTGAGCCCGGTCGAGAGTTTGTTCCAAGCTGTCGCCGCTGTCGATCTTGATCCAGTCGATGCCGCCGGTGTCGTAACTGAGTTGCAGATCGACGACCTCTTGCGTGGCATCGGAAGCGTCGCGCTGGCGTTGGCTGACGCGCGATTTCAGAGTTCGAGCGGGCGCCTCGAGCCAGATGGAGAGGTGCAGGACGCTGGCTGAGCGTGCGATCTCGGTCACCCGTGCACGCTCCTCGGGCTTGGCGAAAACGGCATCGAGCACGACGGAGTGGCCGGCCTTCAAGGCCAGCATCGCCTTTTCGAAAAGCCGGTCGTAGATGATGCGACTGCTTTCAGGCGTGTAAGTTGCAGGGCTGAGGCGCTCAAATTCCTCGGCGCCGAAATGAGCCTTTCGTTCGAGATCGCTTCTTAAGTGCAATGCCCCTGGCGATGCGCCGAGGCGGGGGGCAAGTGTGGCGCCGAGCGTTGATTTCCCGCTCCCCGACAGACCGCCGATGGTGACCAGGCGGGCGCGGGGCGCATTGAGGAAGGCGAGGGCTTCGCCGAGATAGGACCGGACATCATCGGTGTCTGCCTCCGCAGGAGGGTTCATGCCCCGCTTGCCCTCGAGCCGTTGGGCGCCAACCATCGCTCTCACCGCCGCGCGCAAACTCAAGAAGAGTGGAAGAGCGGCAAGGCCCTGCAGGTCGAGCGAGGATTGCGAGCGCCAGAGATAATAATTGAGGACGCGATTGGCCGCGTCGCGTTGTTGGCGGTGTAGGAGATCCATGAGCAGGAAAGCGAGGTCATAGAGCGTGTCGATCGTCGCCAGCCGGTCATCGAATTCTATGGCATCGAAAAGAACGGGGCGATTGGCGATAAGGACGATATTGCCGAGATGCAGATCGCCATGGCAGAGCCGGACGTAGCCCTCGGCCGCGCGAAGCTTGAGGAGAGGCTCAAGACGCGAAATTGCCTTCTGCCCCGTTGCGAGGAGGCGCTCAATATCGGCTTCGTTACAATACGCCGCACTGCTTCTGAGGGCCTCAGTCACTTCGGCGAGGATCGACGCCATTTGTGCCGGGCTATCGGCATTTCGGTGTACGTAGGCACGCCGATGCTGCTCGAAAACGGCATCGGCGAGACTCGAGCATAGAGGAGCCGGCAAGGGACCTTGCTGCGCGAACGCGTCGAGAAGGGCGGTATCATCGAACCGGCGCATATGCAGTGCCCATTCGACAACTTCTTCCTTACCGCCGATGGCGAGGTGGCCTGCAGCATCACGCGTGATTGCGACCACCGAAAGATAGATGTCCGGCGCGTTGGGCTTGTTGATTTCGAGCTCGTGGTTGAGGGCGGCCCTGCGCTTTTCCAAGGTCGAAAAATCGAGATAAGAGTATCGAACCGCGCGCTTGATCTTAAAGGCATCGGCTCCGGCAAGGAAAACGATTGCCGCGTGCGTCGAACGCTGCTCGACGGCGGTGGGGCGCGTCGGGTATGCTTCAGGCTTCGAGAGGAACGAGATCACGTCCGATTGATCGCCGTTCTCGGTGGCCCTGCGCCGGCCGGCGTCGACTTCTGGCATGATCACCCTCCACGAGCCGATAGAAGCAC
>CAZSNH010000288.1:0-4663 GCA_964607855.1 uncultured Hyphomicrobium sp.
CCATCGAGCTCAGGCCATGACCGGCGCTCTTACACCACGCCATGGGGCACGATCGGCTGGCCGAGCCAAGGGGGACAGTTTGCCCATCCACGATGCCCTCCCAATATCGCGGCTGCATTGAGTTCTTTTGCCGTGCTCTCGAGACTGTTTGCGATGGCATGACAGGCTAGAAGACCTCTTTCTGACCACAACCATAATGCGAATTTAGTTCGCTTGGGCTGCACAAATACATCGCGTGCAGGCCGGAACAAGAGTGGGAAAGAGTTCCTGCACGCAAGTGGAAGCAAGTCTGTTTCTGACGGCAACGCGGTCAGGATTTGACGCGCATTATCCGCCTCCGCAGGGCCGCGCTCCTAACAGAAGTCAAGAGCGCTCGGGTGCGATTCGTCCATGTTGCGGCCCACAGGAATTGCCTGTGCCTTTTTTGTGCCGGTCCATGCCTATGCGCATGTTGTTCCGAAGTGCCTTCGACGGGAGGCTCTCGTATTGCAGGCCACTCGCAATGAATGGAATCGCCGCTCATGCTCAAGGTTCTTGGTCACGATAGGTCGCTATCACGCAGCTTCCGTGCGGGCCAAGGCGATAGCGAGCATCATCTCGTCATCGAGGCGCCAGCTGGATTGAGTTTCGATCAGCAGCTAAGACACATCCAGTCCCAATATGCCGAGGTCACCGAGTCACTTGGTTTGGGACCAGAAACCGCCATCTTCCGGCGGCTGTTCCTCAGCGACGTGATGAACCAGGCAGCAAGCGTCCGCAATTCGCCGCTTGCGGCAGACGATGAAGCCGATCCGGTTGCTGTTTCCATCGTCCAGCAATCCCCGCTCGCAGGCTCCAAGATCGCGATGCTGGCCTATCACATCGCGACCCCAGGGAAGCTCGTCAAGAAACGCTTTTCCACGAAGCATCTGCTGGTTAAAAAGAACGGCCGGCGCCACCTGTGGAGCACCAGAATGTGTGCCGGCGCATTCGACGCGGCCCCCTCATCCAGCCAGCAAACGCGCCACATCTTCGATGGACTAATCGATACGCTCTCTGATCTCGGTGGAAACCTGGCAGCCCATTGCGTGAGAACCTGGATCTATCTGAGGAACGTCGACGTATTTTACCAGGGTATGGTCGACAGCAGGCGTGAGCTCTTCAATGGCGAGGGGCTTCGGGCGGATACGCATTACATTGCCAGCACAGGCATCGAGGGCGCATGTTCTCATCGCTACGACGTCGTCTCAATGGATGCCTATTCGATCCTCGACCTCGAGCCAAATCAGATCTGTTACCTAAACGACTTCGAAAAATTGTGCGCGACGAAAGACTATAGCGTCACGTTCGAGCGCGGGACACGCATCGCGTATGCCGATCGTGCTCATCACTTCATCTCGGGAACGGCGAGCATTGATAACCAAGGAAACGTCGTCCATGTCGGAGACGTGATGAAGCAGCTCGACCGCACGTTGGAGAATATCGGGGCCCTATTGCGATCGGGTGGGGCGTGGCTCGGCGATATGATGCACATGATCGTCTACCTGCGTGATCCCGCAGATTATGCGCGCGTAAATGATCGCCTGCGCGAGCAGTTTCCGGATTTGCCTATAATCATCGTGCAAGGGGCCGTCTGCAGGCCGGAATGGCTGATCGAGATCGAAGGCATTGCAGCAGTGGCCAGGCAGGATCCAGCCCTGCCGGCGTTCTAAGAGACGAAGTAGCGAGGAGGATATCATCATGCAGCTGCGAGACCGTCCCCTGGCAATGATCGACGAGCAGGCGATAGCCGCAGCCGAGCTGAGACGTGATCCTTACGATTTCGCTTTCGTTGACCAAGCCATTCACCCACGATTCAAGGACGAAGTTCTGGCCGACGCGCCCATTATCCCAAATCACGGCAGCTACGGATTGCCCAATCTCAAGTTCGGCGCCCGATTCGGGGCCGTGATCGACGATTTGCTGAGCCCGCGCTTCCGAGCGCTGGTCGAACGGAAATTCGACATGGATTTGACCCCCTATCCGCCCTGCATCGTGATGATGGGCAATACGACAGGGAACTATAATGAAGGCTACGCTCACCCGGACTCGCGGCACAAGATTGTCACGGTTCTTCTGGGCTTCAGCCGCGACTGGCCATATGAGCGCGGGCGACTGAGGGTTCTGCGCAGTTCTGACCGGGACGACTATGTCTTCGAGTTTCCGCCCGAGTTCGGAAAGATGCTGATGTTCCGGGTTTGCGATCATTCCTGGCATGGCTTTCTTCCGCAGAAGGGGCAACGCATGAGCCTTCAGTTGTGTTGGGTCGATTCGGAGGCGTATGTCCGCAAAGAGTATTGGCGCCACTGGCTCAGCGCTGCCGCAAAGGCCAATCCGGTCTCGCGCAAGCTGCTCGAATGGGCACCTCGAAAGCTTTTCTGAGAGTGCTGCCCGCGCTGCGAGGGAATCTGCAGCGATGTAACCGTGCCATTGGACAACGCAACAGAAAGCTACGGTCATGGCCTATCCCCCACTTCCCGCTGTTTCCGAGGTTGCCGCACATTTTAGCGGCGCGCTTAGTGCTGCCGAGCGTCTCGAGCAACCCTACAGACGATGGAGACTTGGTAACGTCCTGCCCGAATCGATGTGCACCGGAATCCTCACTCTGCCCATTGCGCCACCTGTTCTCACCATCGACACCAAGGGGCAGCGCGCCACGTTCAACAGCCAACGCACATTTTTCACCCCTACTATGCGTGAACTTTATCCCGCGATTGCCGTCCTTTCAGAGGCGATGCAACGCCCCGAGGTGGCGCGCCAGTTCCAACAAACTTGCTCCATAGACACGACCGACGCCTACCTCCGCATCGAGTACATCCAGGATCTCGACGGCATGTGGCTCGAGCCGCATTGTGACATCAAAGAGAAGCTGTTCTCGATGGTGCTCTATCTCTGCACCGGTCCTTATGCCAAAGACTGGGGGACTGACATCTATGACGCCGAGCGCAAGTGGGTTGGCCGCTCATCTGCGGATTTCAACACGGCCGTCATATTCATTGCTGGTCCCAATACTTGGCACGGGTTTGAGCCGCGTCCGATCCATGGCGTGCGCCGGCTCATGGAAATAAATTATGTTCGCGGTTGGCGCGATCGCGAGCAGCTGGCATTTCCGAATGATCCGATTCGATTGGCGTAGAACTGCCGTGAGAGGACGAGGACAAACTCTAAGGCAAGTGGGAAACCTGATTTGGTGCGGACTCTTTCCTATGGGCTGTCCTGATCCGGAAGCGTCTCGATGTGCTGGCGCAATAGTGCCACGTCGGCGATTTTTACCACCTCTCGCTCGACAGCGACGCCAAGCGGCCGAAGTTTAAACAGCGCTCGTGACAGGCTCTCGGGTTTTATTCCCAGGCGCTTGGCGATGAGAGACTTCTCGTAGGGCAGCTCTACGGTGCATGGTCCTTCGCGCTGGTCGCACAAACGCAGGAGGAAGTCGGCAACCCGTTGCTGTGCATCCAGTACTTTGATCTGCTCGATGTGTTCGACGAGGAATTTGAGGTGCTGTGATGAAGAGGCAAGCATTGCAAGCGCCAGATCTGGCTCCTGGCGGATCCGCCGTCTGAATCGTTCTCCGTCTACGGCCAGAAGTCGTGAGTCGGTCACAACCTCGGCGCTCACGGGATATCGTCCGCCAAGGAAGATGGCGGCCTCTGCAAAAGTCTCGCCCTTCCGGAAAACACCGACGACCGTCTCGGTGCCATCTGGGGTGATCCTGTATATTTTTACCCAGCCTTCTAGGATGACGTAAAAGAACTCGGCCGGGGTGCCTTGCTGAAATAGAACCGATCCCTTTTCGTAAGCACGGGCCCCTTGCCCTCCGATCAGACTTTGCGCCGTTTCGTAAGGCATCGCGCTGAAGAGAGGTGTCGATAGTACGATTTGCCAATCGTCGGGCTTCATCCGTTTTCGTCCGGTGCAGACTATTTCATGTTCTGTGGCGGTCTGAGGCTCCTTTGGCCACGCGGTCCGGCCGCCAATAGGTGTTTTATGGCATCGAATCGAAGTGGGGCCCCAATGGTGGGCCGTAGCACAGCTCGGCGTGCTTGGTCGGCATATCCGCTTACGTTTCTACGAGCGCCGCATCGCACTATTCCAGCCAATGCCGGCGTCCCAGTTTGGAAACTCCCGGTCCCTCCAGCGAATAACTGCCACGGCGGCCGCAGGGTGTCTTGACCCCAGTCAAAATCGGAACGTCTTGCACTTAAGCCAATTCGATGCGTGAGCGGGCCAACATTCTCTCGGCAAGTCCCGTGTCGAGCCGATTGATGATCATGCGGTCCAGCGGAGGCAGTCGCGTCCGGAAGTGGTCTTGCCCGATCGGACTCGGGCTTTGCCATTTCCGCCATGAGAAGAAACGCGTCTCAGCTGCATCATCAGCTTATGAGTACACCCGGCTCGATACGTGCTTCCGTCTTGCCCTCAAGCATTCTTAAATGTGCCAGGCGCTTGCTTGCCACCGGATGGGAGGCATGGAAGAGGGCATAAAGGCTATCAGCCGTTGGGACACCCGCGTTACTCGCATAAAGTTCTTCCAATGCGTGGACCATCGGTTGCGGGCCCACCCGGGCGGCGGCGTAAGCATCCGCTTCGTACTCGAAGCGGCGCGAAATCCCGAACAGAATGGGCCGCACATAAAAACTGCCTG
>CAZSNH010000289.1:0-4653 GCA_964607855.1 uncultured Hyphomicrobium sp.
GCGGTCATGATGGCCGGAAACGTCCTGTTTCATGCGGGAACCTTCGGCCTACTCGACTTCGATCCACTAAGTGCGGCCAGAACGGGTATGCTGATGGTCGCGATTATGATCGCCATCATCGGAGGGAGGATCGTACCGTCATTCACGCATAACTGGCTGCATCTGCGCGAGAATGGCGTGCAGATGCCGCGGCGTATCAACGAACTCGACACGGCTTCGATCGTCTCGATCGCAGTCTTTGCGGTTTTCACCATATCGGGGCTTCCTGATATTTGGCAGGGCGTTGCAGCGAGCCTTGCTGCGGTACTGAATGCGATAAGATTGTTGCTCTGGCGCGGCTGGTCGGCCCGGCGAGAACCCATCGTGTGGATCCTTCACCTCGCCTATGCATGGCTCGTTATCGGACTTGGCCTCAGCGCGGCAAGCGCTTTCCACGCTGGAATTCCTACCTCTTTGGCGTCACATGCCTTTGGGACAGGCGCTGCCGGCACCATGATCATGGCCGTGATGAGCCGGGCCTCGCTGGGACACACCGGGCGACCGCTGATTGCTCCGCCAATGATCGTTGGTGCCTACGTCCTTGTTACGGTTGCATCCTTACTGCGGGTCTTTGGCCCGCTGCTGGTTCCCAGTCACCAGCCCGCAATCCTGACGCTGGCGGCCCTGGCGTGGATCGCAGCATTCGTCGTCTTCGCTATCGTTTATGCCCCAATTCTGACGACGCCGCGCGTGCACACGAAGGTCGCCCGTTCCTGACACTGAGGTGACCCGGCCCAACACTTCCTGGGCGACCGGGATGGGCCCAAAAAGTGACACGTCAACAATCTCTTGCTTCAAGCCTCGACCCTAGGTCCAGGTGAAATACGGCGCGAAGGCAAGGCGTCAGCGGATACCCGGCGACCGAGTAAGGCGAGTTCGCTTCCTTCGTAGCCTGCCCGCACGAGGATGCAAATTTCAGCACCTAGACCGATTGTTGTCCCTTAGAACTCAGAATGGCCGGTCCTTGCATAAAGCGCCCGTCGCTCTGAGCAATTTCTAGCGCCGGGCGCAATGATCAACTAAAGTCGACCGCGTGACCGGATCTGGACGGCATCACTTCCTACCAGGCGGACCGAAAGTAGGATTCCGGAATTGTCGAAAGTGGAGTGAACAATGAAGCTAATCAGAATTGTGGCGACTTCCACGTTGGCGCTGGCAATTGCCGGCACTGTTTTCGCAGAAATGCCCAAGGCCATTGGAGAAGGAGAAGGCCAAGTCGACATTGTTGCATGGCCGGGCTACATCGAGCGCGGCGAGACCGACAAGGCCTACGACTGGGTCACTGGCTTCGAGAAGGCGACGGGCTGCAAGGTCAACGTAAAGACGGCGGCCACCTCCGACGAGATGGTGACCCTCATGAATCAGGGGGGATTCGATCTCGTCACAGCATCGGGTGACGCTTCCCTGCGCCTCATCGCCGGGAAGAAAGTCCAACCCGTGAATGTCGATCTGATTCCGAGCTGGAATACGGTCGATGAGCGGCTCAAGAATGCGCCCTGGCACACGGTCGACGGCGTGCATTACGGCGTCCCGTTCCAGTGGGGCCCCAATGTGCTCGCCTACAATACGAACGTGTTCAAGGAGGCTCCTAAGAGCTGGTCGGTCGTGTTCGAGGAGCAGAGCCTGCCCGACGGCAAGAGCAATAAGGGCCGCGTCCAGGCCTATGACGGCCCGATCTACATCGCGGACGCCGCACTTTATCTCAAGAAAAAGAAACCCGAGCTCGGCATCAAAAACCCCTATGAGCTCAACAAAGATCAATACGCAGCGGTCATGGCCCTTCTGCAGGCTCAGCGCGCTCTCGTAGGGCGCTATTGGCACGATGCCATGGTGCAAGTCGACGATTTCAAGAATGAGGGCGTGGTTGCCTCCTCGTCATGGCCGTTCCAGGTCAACCTTTTGAGTGCCGACAAGAAGCCGGTTGCCTCGACGATCCCCGAGGAAGGCGCCACGGGTTGGGCCGACACCACCATGATGCATGCTGAGGCCAAGCACCCCAACTGCGCGTATAAGTGGCTCGAGCACTCTCTCTCGCCAAAGCTGCAAGGCGATCTCGCCTCCTGGTTCGGCTCCGTGCCGGCAGTGCCGGCTGCTTGCAAGGGTAACGAGCTGTTGACGGATAGCGGCTGCGCGACTAACGGCTTCGACAACTTCGAGAAGATCTGGTTCTGGCGCACGCCGACGGCCAAGTGCGAGGCAGAAAGCGGCTGCGTGCCCTATTCACAATGGGCGAAAGACTATATCGCCATTCTCGGGCGATAACTCTTCAACTTCGAGCGGCCCGGACTTCCTTCCGGGCCGTTGTTGCGATCGAACAATCCCCATGATGCCCGCCGTCCGCTTCGTCAATGTCTCGCGCCACTTCGGCGATGTCCGCGCGGTTGATAACGTGAGCCTCGAAATCGCACCCGGTGAGTTCTTCGCCATGCTCGGCCCGTCGGGGTCTGGCAAGACCACGTGTCTGCGTCTCATCGCCGGCTTCGAGCAGCCCGATGACGGGCACATCGAGATCTTCGGCCAGCACGTCGAAGGCGTCCCGCCCTACAAGCGTAACGTCAACACCGTCTTTCAGGATTACGCTCTTTTTCCGCACATGACTGTCGGCAAAAACGTTGCCTATGGACTGATGATCAAGGGCATGGGCAAAGCCGAGCGCGAGATCAGGGTCAAAGAAGTGCTCGCCATGGTCAAGCTCGCGGGTTACGAAACACGCCGTCCCGCACAGCTCTCCGGCGGACAGCGTCAGCGCGTCGCCCTTGCGCGCGCACTCGTCAATAATCCGAAAGTTCTGCTTCTCGACGAGCCTCTGGGCGCGCTCGACTTGAAACTGCGCGAGCAGATGCAGGAGGAGTTGAAGGCCTTGCAGAAAGCTCTTGGCATCACGTTCGTTTTCGTAACCCACGATCAGGGCGAGGCGCTGTCGATGGCCAATCGTGTCGCCATCTTCAACGAGGGACACATCGTCCAGGTTGGGGCTCCGGCGGAAGTCTATGAGCGTCCGCGTTCCCGCTTCGTCGCCGATTTCGTGGGGTCCTCCAATATACTTCCGCCCGAGTTCGCTGCACGCTACGGCGGCCCAAAGCGGTGGACAAGCTTGAGACCCGAGAAGATTGGCGTGCACGCCACAGGCACGATTGTCCCGGCCGTGCACGCTTACGCCGACGGCGAGGTGAAGAGCGTCAGCTATCAGGGTGCCGTCACACGGCTCAGCGTCGCGGTGGGTGATCTGCGGATTGGTGCGGAGGTTCCAGCGGGCACGGCACGCTATAGGGAGGGCGATGCCATTCGGCTCATCTGGCCAAAATCGGCAATGATGGTCATGGAGGATGCCACGTGAGCGCGGCTGTGATGCGCGAGCCTGAAAACAGTCTTCTCGGACAGATGTCCGATTTCTTTTTCGCGCGTCCCAAACTCTTCACGCTTCTGCTTCTCCTGCCGCCCCTGTTGTGGATCGGCATCGTCTATGTCGGCTCGCTGTTCGCGCTCTTGCTGCAGAGCTTCTACTCACTCGACGATTTCTCAGGCGTCATCGTGCACGAGCCGACATTGGCGACGTACGCGCAGCTCTTCGAGGAGGCCAACCTCCAGATCATTCTGCGAACGCTGATCATGTCGGCGCTCGTTACGATTGCCTGCGCCTTCATCGCCTTCCCGATCGCCTACTATGCAGCCCGCTATGCACGCGGTTGGACAAAAGCGCTCTTTTATCTAGCCGTCATGATGCCTCTGTGGTCGAGCTATCTGGTCAAGGTCTATGCCTGGAAGCTCATCCTCGCCAAGGAGGGGATTGTGACATGGATCACGCAAAAACTGCATCTCACATGGCTCATTGATGGAGTACTCGCGCTGCCGGTGATCGGTGGCCCGTCGCTCTCGTTCAGCTACATCGGAACGTTTCTCGTTTTCGTGTACGTGTGGATCCCCTACATGATCCTGCCCATTCAGGCCGCGCTCGAACGCGTCCCCTCTAACTACATCGAGGCCTCCGCTGATCTCGGTGCCGATCCCGGCCAGACCTTCCGCACCGTCATCCTGCCCTTGGCTCTGCCCGGCATCATCGCCGGTTCGATCTTCACCTTCTCACTCACACTCGGCGACTACATCATCCCGCAGATTGTCGGAAATTCGCGCCTCATGATCGGCCAGGCCGTCTATACCCTGCAAGGCACGGCCGGAAATATCCCGCTCGCGGCCGCCTTCACGGTGGTGCCGATCCTCATCATGGGTTTCTACTTGTGGATGGCCAAACGCATGGGGGCCTTCGATGTCCTCTGAGACCAATCGCGGCGCACCTCTGGGACTTCGCATTGCGGCGGTCGCGGGCCTTCTGTTCCTGCACCTGCCTCTCGCTCTTATCGTGCTCTATGCCTTCACCACCGAGGACAAGAGCTTCCAGTTCCCGCCCCCCGGCTATACGACGCAATGGTTTGCGGTCGCTTGGTCGGAGCGGCCAGACATCTGGCCGCCGCTCTATCTCTCGCTCAAGGTGGCCGCGGTCGCCTCGGTGCTCTCGCTCATATTCGGGACGCTCGCCGCGGCCGCACTGACGCGGGCAAAGTTCTTCGGCCGCGAGACGATATCGCTGTTCTTCGTCTAGCCGATTGCGCTCCCTGG
>CAZSNH010000290.1:0-4606 GCA_964607855.1 uncultured Hyphomicrobium sp.
GGGCCACGCGACAAGCCTCAACTTCTTACGGGCCATTGTGCAACGCTCTGTCCAGAACGTGGTCTAGGGAACGGGCGCAGGTCACCGTCCTCTTGCTGCCGACATCGATTGTTTTGGCTGCCCCTCGGATATTCTTCAGCTTCCGGGTGCCCAAGTCTCAGGCAATCGCCACTTGAGATTACGAGATTACGAAACAATATTCTAAACGGATCAGGAACCCCACTCAATGACGTGGTCTCGCACCATCGTTGCGTTTGTGATCTCCCTGGCAATGGCGTTCGCGCCGGTTGCCAGCATGGCGATGGCCAAAGCGTGCACGATGACCATGAGCATGACGGCTGAGAACGCTGGCGATTGTCCATGCCACAAGACCATGCCGGATTGCGGATCCATGCCGCAGTGCCGGACAGCGGCCGGATGCGCCAGCCAGTGCGCACCTCCAACGACCGGTGTCTTACCAAAGATTGCCGGAAAGGAAATCCTGGGACAGGGCCTCTTGAACGTCGCTGTCAATCCGCATCTCGCCTCCCTGTCGATCAGGCCTCCAGCTCCACCGCCCCGAGGTTGATGGCTGAAGCGTCGCTTCACGCGACGCTGCGCACTTTGCATCGGCCGCGACCGGTCGTGTGAATGCGCGCGCGCCACACGCATCCTGAATTCACCCAAACCCAGACGGTTTGCGAACGAGGTCACCTCAACCCGCGCCACTGACCGCGACAGGTCCTTCGAAACACTTCGCACTTCCGTCAACCATGAAACCTCGGTTGAAAAGGACGAGACCCATGAAGACGATAATTACGCCGGCCCTTGTGGCCATGACGTTCGCTGTGGGCGCTGTCGCCAGCCAGGCACAGGTTCACACGATTCTGCGCTTCCAGCATAAGGGCGCACCCTATGCCGTACCGCACGAAGATCATCAAAATTCGGTGACCGCTTCGCAGCAATTATGGCGGCTCGGCAAAGCGGACAGTCCAACGGGCATGATTCTGGCTCACCACAAGCCCGGTTACCATGACTGCACGCCCAATACAAAGAGCCCAGCGTGTCCAAAACCGAAAGGCAAAGCGCGCGGAGGGTCAGAGCTAATGCCCGAGGTGCTAGCAGGTAGCATCGTTGTTGCTCATCACAAGCCGCCCTATCACGACGGCTTGCCTAAGACTTCCGGACCGAGCGTTCCGCAGTCTCGACAGAAGGCTAAGTCCGGTGCAGATCTGATCCAAGTGATGCCGGTTCGGCTCGTCTGATCCAGATCGAGTGAAACTCGGGCCTGCCTGCTCACGATTGGGTAGGCGGGCCTTCGCAAACCCAGCAGCACACAAGCACTCCGCAATGCTAGTTTCGCTGCACACCAGGCTCAGTTCGATGTCCGGTGCTGATATGGAGCAACGAGGGAGCCACGGGCCCGCAAGGCGCTGCGGTGGGCTTCGTTTGGCAGTGGATCGTTCGTCGCAGTTTTATTTGCAGCGCGACTGGGGGCGCAATCAGTCGCCGGGGCTTTTTTTGCCGGCTGCGGGCGGCTCGGTCACAAAGAACTCGGGCCGGTACTCGAAGTGCATGGTGTCGAAGTGATGCCAGCGCCCGCCCCAGATGAAGCCGTGGCGCTCAAAGATGTCGACGATCTCGCGCGGGATCCGATTGCGCCACATGTGCGAAGCGCCCGCTGACGGAAGCGGCCAGCGCCAATAATCGGCAAACGGTACAGCGACGTCGATGGCGATCCCGTAGCCATGGGCGGAGACGCGGCTTGTGCCTGCAATGACGCGACAGTTGAAGGTGCTGGCCGGCGGTTTGAGATAGCGATGAAACGAGGATGGTAGCTTTTCGAGAGCCTCGGAGATCGCGGTGAGCTTCTCTGCCACCCCATTGATGCGCGTCACCTTGAGCCGTTGTGCGGCGATCGTCGGCAACCAAACGATTTCGACGAGATGGGATTTGATGCCATCCTTCCGGCAGTCACCATACATCTTCACAAAGAAACCATGAGGCCGCGCGCGCCCCGGATCGGAATTCTCATTCGGAGGGCGCGGCTCTTCGCCGGCCGGATAGGGATAGCGGAACATGTCTGCGATATCGGGCTTCTCGAGCCAATCGAACGGCGACTTTTCGCCTTCGTTGTCGTCGAGTGGCATGCTGCTTCCGTCGCGCCAGAAAAGAGTGTTTCCTTCTATTTGCGCGAGATGCTCCGGATAGGCTTTGAGGAGTGCGTCGCGCAACTCAGGCGATACCGGTTCCGTGCGCGCGGGGGCGGCTGCCAAAATTGCGATGAGGAGGCCGCAGCGAATGGGTTTTGCCGCGCCTGAGATCAGCAATGAGTGAGAGAGAGTTGAGTTCATTGCCCTTCCTCGTCCATGTCGGATCGCAGCTGGTGCCATTCATCTTGCCAATCAATTGGATAGCCAAGGATGTCCTTTGCCGGTCATGAGCCTTTACGTTGCAAGACGACATGCTAAAGTGACCTCAAGTGCAACCAGAAACGACGCCTGTTGAATAGACACTGTTCCATCGCTGATGGGTGGTGACTGGGCCCAGGTGCTGGGGAAGAACCTTGACTGCTCAAGGCGATGAAAATGACGGGCGCAAAGCGTCCGGCGGGCCCTTACACGGGATATCGGGACCAGGGCCCCGACGTTTCAACAAGGCTGGTGGCGTCGAGTCGTATCAGGGAACTGTGTACGGCGCCCTTGATCTCGGCACCAACAACTGCCGCTTGCTCATCGCCCATCCCACGCGTCGCGGTTTTCGCGTCATTGATGCCTTTTCGCGCATCATCCGTCTAGGCGAAGGTCTCTCGACCACGGGGCGGCTATCTGAGCCGGCGATGGAGCGCACGATCGAGGCGCTGCGGGTCTGCGCGAGCAAGCTCAATCGCGCAGGGCGCTGCCGCTCGCGGCTGGTGGCAACGGAAGCCTGCCGTGTTGCGGAAAACGGCCGCGAATTTCTGGACCGGGTCGGTAGAGATCTCGGCCTCAATTTCGAGATCCTCTCGCCCGAGCAGGAGGCTCGCCTTGCCGTGTCGGGCTGTGCGTCTCTCATCGACGAAAGCGCAGACTATGTCCTCGTCTTCGATATCGGCGGCGGCTCGTCGGAAATCATTTGGCTTGATGTCGCAAACGGGCGCGGCCGATCTGCGCAGAGGCATGGAGGGGCGGTCGACCTCGAAGGAAGCCTGGTCGCCTGGACATCCCTGCCTGTCGGCGTCGTCACGCTGGCCGAGCGCTACGGCGGCAAGCACGTGACGTTCGATGCCTTTGAGGCCATGGTCGCACACGTTACTGGAATGATCGGGGACTTCGAGTCTCGTCACAGCGTCCGCTCTCGTATTGCAGACGGCTCGGTTCACATGCTTGGCACGTCGGGCACGGTCACGACAGTGGCCGGAATCAAGCTTGGCCTTCCGCGCTATGAGCGCAGCCGCGTAGACGGCTATTGGCTAGCGACGCAAGACGTTCGCGACGTGACCAGCACGCTGCTCAGACAATCGTACGAGGAGCGCGTTGCCCAGCCCTGCATCGGCCGTGACAGGGCAGATTTGGTTCTTGCGGGATGCGCGATCCTCGAGGGGTTCCTGCGCATGTGGCCGTGCGACCGACTTCGCGTCGCCGACCGCGGCTTGCGAGAGGGCATCCTGTCAACGCTCATGAAGGAAGACGGCTCTTATCGCGCCGGGCGCGGGCCGCACTTCGGGGCGGGTCGGCAGAGTTCGCAGCCATGACCAGGAAGGGTGAGGGTGACAGGGGCAAATTGGGTGGCCAAAGGCTCTTGCGTCAGAGTCTTAAGAGCAAGGCGGGGCGCTCGAAATCATCGCGCGCCTGGCTCGAGCGCCAGCTTAACGATCCTTACGTGGCGGCGTCCAAACGCGAGGGCTACCGTTCCAGGGCCGCCTACAAGCTTAAAGAGATCGACGACAAATATCATTTCCTGAGGCCGGGGCAGACAGTCATCGATCTCGGTGCGGCTCCCGGCGGCTGGAGTCAGATCGCAGCTGACCGGGTGAAATCGATTCCAGGAACAGGCAGCAAACGCGGTACCGTGATCGCCATCGATTATTTGGGCATCGACGCGCTCCCAGGTGTCGTTATACTCGAAATGGATTTCATGGACCCGGCGGCCGAGGCGGAACTCAAGAGACTGACGCCGCAGGGGCGAGCAGATGTCGTTCTCTCAGATATGGCAGCCCCCACGACGGGGCACGCGAAAACCGATCATCTGCGCATCATGGCGCTTGCGGAGGCCGCTGCGCATTTTGCTTGCGATGTGCTTGAGCCAGGCGGCACATTTCTCTGCAAGGTCTTTCAAGGCGGGACAGAGCGCGATTTGCTCGACCTCTTGAAGAAATCGTTCGCGACCGTTCGTCATGTGAAGCCGCCCGCAAGCCGGGCGGAGTCGGCGGAGCTCTACGTCTTGGCAACAGGATTTATAGAATTCCAGTAAATCATACCAGGATCGTTTGACTGGATGAGTTCTCTGGTTTTCTAAAATGGAAACGGCGACCGCATGAGGGTCGCCGTACCAAATCGACCTGCGCGGAAGCACAGGTGATCGCCATCGTTAGATGATGTCGATCTCAGCGGGGAGGTACGAGGTGACCTCGAGGCCGACTTCCTGC
>CAZSNH010000291.1:0-4576 GCA_964607855.1 uncultured Hyphomicrobium sp.
CATAAGACATGTTCCAAGTAGGATGAAAATCGCGGTCTTAGCCCTAGCTGGCGAAATTACCATACCCATCCGGCCCCTGGGTGTCTTAAGCCTGATCAACTTGGTCGTTCTTGGTGCGAATACTGTGATTCTGCGCTGTGCGGAGAGGCCGCAGAGCATCTTTCGCACTGCACAAATATTAGTTAGGTTCAGAAGTGGAGATGAGTTTCCCGAGCCGTCGCCAAGCTGATGCACCGATCAATCTGGGGTTTCATCATGAGCAATACCAACGCGATGCCCGGCGATATTGCGAGCACCTATCGCATTCAAGATCCCGAATTGTTTGCGCGCAACCTGCTGCGTCTCATCGAAGAGAGTGGCCGGGCTATGAGCGGCTTCCTCGAGAGGCCAGATGCAAAGGTGAGCCCCTATTCAGCAGCGAGTGAAATTTCCGAGGCCACCAAGACCATTGGCGAGATTGCGCGCCTTTGGATGACGGAGCCGAGTAAACTCGCGGAAGCCAACAGCGTGCTCATGAATGCCTACCTGGAGCTCTGGAACGGCACGATGCGCCGGCTCATGGGTGAGAAAGTAGAACCCTTGGTCGAACCCGAACCTTCAGACAACCGCTTTAAGGACCCCGAGTGGTCGACCAATCCGTTCTTCGATTTCTGGAAGCAAGCCTACCTGCTGACGACCCACTGGGCCGAGGACGTACTGGAACAAACCGAACTCGACGAGCGCACGCGCCAGAAGGCCGAGTTCTATTTCCGGCAGATTTCGAGCGCACTCTCTCCTTCCAACATCCCCATCCTCAACCCCGAGGTCGTGCGCGAGACGTTTGCAACGAACGCGCAAAATCTCGTCCAGGGCATGACGCATTTGGTTCAGGATATGGAGCGCTCGGGCGATCTCTTGAAGATCAGCCAGACCGACACGACGGCCTTCGAGGTCGGCAAGAACCTCGCCGTCACCCCTGGCAAGGTGATCTTCCAGAATGACTTGCTGCAGATCATCCAATATGCGCCGACAACCGACAAGGTCCGCGAGACGCCGCTCCTTATTGTGCCGCCGTGGATCAACAAATACTACATTCTGGATCTGACACCTGCGAAGAGCTTCGTGAAGTTCACCGTGGATCAGGGCTTCACCGTCTTCCTCGTCTCTTGGGTCAATCCAGACGCCTCGCTCTCGCACAAGACCTTCGAAGACTACATGATCGAGGGCATTCTGACGGCTACGGACGCCGTGAAGCGTGAGACGGAATGCGATCAGATCAATATTCTTGGCTACTGCGTCGGTGGTACGCTACTCGCTAGCGCGCTCGCCTATCTTGCTGCGCGCGGTGAAAATCCGTACCGTTCAGCAACATTCCTCACCACTCAGGTCGACTTTACAAAAGCCGGCGACCTGCTGCTTTTCACCAATGACGCACAGCTCACCGCGCTCGAGGAAATGATGGCCGAGCGCGGCTATCTCGATGGCTCGCGCATGGCGAACGTGTTCAACATGATGCGCCCGCGCGATCTCATCTGGCCCTACATCGTCAACAACTACCTGCTCGGCAAGAAACCGTTTCCATTTGATCTTCTGTTTTGGAACCAGGATTCGACGCGCATGCCGGCCGCCAACCACAATTTCTACCTGCGCGAGTTCTACAACGAAAACCGACTTACGCGCGGCGAGATGACACTTGCCGGCACCAAGTTGAACCTCAAGAAGGTCAAGCTGCCGATTTACGAGCTTGCGACAAAGGAAGACCACATCGCGCCTGCCCCTTCGGTCTTCACAGGCGCCAAGTTCTTCGGCGGTCCGGTTGAGTTTGTGCTCGCTGGAAGCGGACACATTGCCGGCGTCGTGAACCCTCCGGACAAAGTTAAGTACCAGTACTGGACCGCACCCAAAGCCGCAGCCGATACGCTCGAGGAATGGCTGGCAATGGCGAAGGAGCACCCAGGCTCATGGTGGCCGCACTGGTCAGAATGGCTAGCCAGGCACTCCGGCGCCTGGAGGGTTCCGCGCGAGCCCGGCAAGAACCTCGGCGTCATCGAGCCTGCTCCCGGCAGCTACGTTAAGGTGAAAGGCTAACGCTTACGCTTCCCGGGGACCGGACTCGATCCGGACTCGATAAGTACCCGCATTTCCGTTCACTGCCGATCAAAACAATGAAGGCGCGGTACTCAGCTCATCTGAGTGCCGCGCCTTTTGCCGTCCCGGAGAGAGGAGGACGGGTGATTGTATACCGTAGAGGTCAGTTCGAGTGGACAAGCCCCATTTCGGAAATGGGCTTGTCGGGCTCGGAATTCCCAGCCTGCGCCGCCTGAACGAGATCGTCGATTGCCGGAGGGTCGACCCGCGAGACCTGCTCGGGAGCTGCATTGAGCCGCTCGAGATAGGCGACGTTGGATTTCACCTTGTCGGGCGGAAGTACGCTCTCGCTCACTTTACGAGCTTCTTCGATATTGCCGCGAAGTCCGAGGATGAGCGCGAGATTCTGCTTGGCCTGCGGTTTGCCGTCGTCTTGCTCCGCGACTTTGCGCAGGATGCGCTCGGCCTCGGCATGCTTGCCGTCGAGAGCATAGGAAAGTGCAAGATTATTTAGAATGCTCGGGTTGTTCGGCGAAAGTTTGAGCGCACTGTCGAACTCGGCCTGGGCAGCCTGTTGATCGCCCTTTGCCGAAAGCGCGGCACCCAGCGCCGAATGCTGCCGCCAATCGGGCGCTTCAGGATTGTGGGCCTGTTTCAAGAGGTCGACTGCCTTGTCGATTTGCCCCATTTCGAGAGTAATGAGACCGCGCTCCAAGATCAGGGCCTTGTCTTTGTCGCTGTCCGGCGTCTTTTCCAGAATGCCCAAGGCGCGCGCCTTGTTGCCGCCCTCGCGAATCTTGCGCGCGTCGCGGATTGCGGCCGCCGTTTCCATATTGAGCGAGACGCTCTCTGACTTGGCAGCCATTCTCGGCGGCGGAAGATTTTCGCCTTTGATGGTCTCGGTATTCCAGGCTTCGGCATTCTGACCGAGCTGCAGAGCTCCCGTTTCGAGGTCCGACTGGGCGCAGGCTGAGACTAAAAGCGAAAAAATGAGCGGAGGAGCGAAGCGGCGGCAAGCGCGCGCAATCACTGATGTGTTAAGCGTAATCGACATGAGCAACCCCTCGAAAGCAACTTCAACGCTCGCTCCCCACATGCCTGACGCGCTTCGCGTCAACTTTCTGGCCGGCTGCGAGCTACCAACGCGG
Organism: uncultured Hyphomicrobium sp.; assembly: GCA_964607855.1. Classification (GTDB taxonomy): domain Bacteria; phylum Pseudomonadota; class Alphaproteobacteria; order Rhizobiales; family Hyphomicrobiaceae; genus CAZSNH01. The sequence goes on from CAZSNH010000291.1 coordinate 3,216, forward strand.
GACTTCAACCGATACGCAACGCTCCCATTCAGTAGTGAGATTCGCTGCGCTCAAGAGGTATAGGATCGGCTCTGTCCCCGTTATCCCCAGCCGGCGGGACAAATGAGAAAAATCGTGTAATTTCCAAATGCAAAGGATGGCCGGTGTGCGGTTGAAATTAGCAGCTCTGATGGTAATCGCATCTCTACTCGGCATGAGCACAGCCGGGTGGACAGGCGCCAAGCAGGCAACCGGAGAGACAAGAGGAAGTGGTCGCGACGCCCTCTGGCGTGCTCTTTTCAAACGCCCGGCTGAAACGCCCCATCCCGCCGACAATCCGCCGAATGAGGAGAAGATCGCCCTCGGACGATCGCTCTTTCACGATCCAAAACTTTCTGGAAACAAGAATCGGAGCTGCGCTTCCTGTCATGACCCGAAGCAAAGCTTCTCGAATGGCGAGCGGCGCGGCATCGGACTCGATGGCGAGCCGCTCCAACGCAATGTTCCATCGCTCTTTAGTCTCGCGTGGGGAACGTCCTTCTACTGGGATGGACGCGCCCCGACGCTTGAAACACAAGCCCGATTCCCAATAGAGGCCCCGAACGAGATGGCTGGCAGTCTTCCCGAGGCCGTCAAGATTCTGCGCGGCGATGAATATTATGCAGAAGCCTTCGATCGGGCGTTTCTCGAGCGGCCTTCGCTTACAGAAAACAACATCCTCAAGGCGCTTGGCGCATACGAGCGCACTCTGATCGCCCCAAGAACACGCTTCGACGATTGGGTCGAAGGTGACGACCGGGCCCTGTCGCGTGAGGAGCAGGCCGGCTTCTCAATCTTTGTCGGCAAGGGAGGCTGTGTCGCCTGTCATGGTGGTTGGCGCTTCACGGATGATGCCTTCCACGATATCGGACTTAAGAGCGATGATCCGGGCCGAGGTGCGGTTCAAGGCGGGACGCCTGGTCTTGCTCAGTTCAAGACGCCAAGCCTTCGCGAAAGCCGGCATACCGCACCTTACATGCATGACGGGTCACTTGCGACCCTCAACGCCGTCGTCAATCACTATGCGGGTGACCTCGTCGTGCGACCTTCACTTGCTGCGAATATTCGCCGCGATTTGAAACTTTCGGAGCTGGAAAAGAAGGCACTCGTAGCCTTTTTGGCCACGCTTTCAAGCGATGTACCCGCCAGTTCCGCACACTAGAGGAAAAGTGTGCGACATCAGAGCAGATGCATGCCGTTTGAGCAGACCACGCATCGCCATTGAGAGCGAAATTCTGCGCATTAGCCCGAAAGCAGCTTGAATCGCAAAATGGTTGGGCAGCTTCAGCCTAGAGCATTTTCTGACCTCACGGAGTCGGTTTGGGGATTCCCACGGCGGGGCA
>CAZSNH010000292.1:0-4541 GCA_964607855.1 uncultured Hyphomicrobium sp.
AGATGTGCCCCACCCCGACTCAATAATATCATCTTAGGCGAGCCCTGGCCAAGCGAACGGCTCTTTCTGCGAGCGCCGTTAGAATGGTATGGGGCTGACCGATCTTTCTTAGCTCGGCTTCCAGAATGCAAAGCGAACGTCCTCCATTAACCCTTCTGCTCGCCGCCCCGCGTGGGTTCTGTGCCGGTGTCGATCGGGCCATCCAGATTGTGGAACTGGCTCTCGCCAAGTTCGGGGCGCCCGTCTACGTGCGCCACGAAATCGTGCACAATCGTTTCGTCGTCGAAGAACTGAAGGCGAAAGGTGCCGTTTTTGTGGATGAGCTCAATGAGATACCCGAGTCGGACCAACCTGTGATTTTTTCAGCACACGGCGTCGCCAAGTCGGTCCCAGCCGCGGCAAGGGCCCGCAATCTCTTCGCAATAGACGCTACCTGTCCGTTGGTATTCAAAGTCCACAACGAGGCCGAACGGCACTTTGCCGAGGGGCGGCAGATTGTCCTCATCGGTCACGCCGGACATCCCGAGGTCGAAGGCACGATGGGGCAGCTTCCAGAAGGGGCCGTCCGGCTTGTCGAGACACTTGAAGATGTCGAACGCTTTGTGCCTGCTCATTCGGCAAAACTTGCCTACCTCACACAAACGACACTCTCGGTTGACGATACGGCGGAGATCGTGGCGGCTCTGAAACGAAGGTTCCCCGGAATCCAAGGTCCGCACAAAGAGGATATTTGCTACGCCACCACCAACCGGCAAGCGGCGGTGAAGGCCATCGCAGCGCGCTGCGAAGCGCTTCTTGTGGTTGGAGCACCCAACAGTTCGAATTCTTTGCGTCTCGTCGAAGTGGCCGAGCGCGCAGGTTGCGGGCAGGCTTTTCTCATACAGCGGGCGGCTGAAATACCCTGGCTAAAGCTTGGCGGAATTCGAACGCTCGGCATCACGGCGGGCGCATCCGCTCCCGAGGTTCTTGTCAACGAAGTTGTGGATGCGGTCAGAGAGCGGTTCGACGTCACCATCGAAACGGTCACGACCGCACGCGAAAACATCGCGTTCAATGTTCCGCGCGAATTGCGGGACGTTCTCGCTGGTTGATCCGCAGAATCTGCAGCTAACTTCGAAAGCCGGAGCCGATGGCCGTCTACACTGAAGTCTCAGATGAAGAGCTCGCCGGCTTTATCGCCAGCTATGGACTTGGTGAACTGCTCTCCTACAAAGGCATTGCCGAGGGCGTCGAGAACACCAACTATTTCGTGCACACCAGCAAGGGGAGCTTCATTCTCACCCTCTACGAGAAACGCGTGGCCCGGGAAGACCTTCCGTTCTTCCTCGGTCTCATGGAGCACGTGTCAAAGCAAGGGGTCCGCTGTCCGTTGCCGGTAAGGAATCTCGCGGGTGCGAACCTTTCCGAGTTGGCCGGGCGGGCAGCTGCACTCATCACCTTCCTCGAAGGATTCTGGGTGAGACGGCCTCGGCATCTCCACTGCTCGGCCGTGGGACGGGCGCTCGCTGAATTGCATCTTGCGGCGCGCAACTTCGCCATGAAGCGGAAGAACGCGCTCGGTCCTGAGGGCTGGGGCCCATTGTTCGAGCGCTTCAAGCCGCGCGCCGGCGAAATTACGCCGGGTCTCGATGAGATCATCTCCGCGGAGCTTTCGTTTGTTGGCTCGTCCTGGCCCAAGGAATTGCCGGAGGGCGTCATCCACGCCGATCTTTTTCCCGATAATGTCTTCTTCCTCGGTGACCGGCTTTCGGGTCTCATCGATTTCTACTTTGCGTGTAACGACAAGCTCGCTTACGACATCGCAATCTGTCTCAATGCGTGGTGCTTCGAGCCGGACTTCTCCTTCAACGTGACGAAGGGAAGAGCGCTTTTGCGAGCCTACGAGGAGGTGCGCCCACTTTCACAGGCCGAGCGAGAGGCCCTGCCCACGCTCGCCCGCGGGGCTGCCTTAAGATTCCTGCTTACCCGTTCCTTTGACTGGCTCAACCGCTCGAAGGATGCCCTCGTCAGTCCGCATGACCCGATCGACTACCTGCGGCGTCTGCGATTCCACCAGGGCATCCGATCGGTTGCCGAGTACGGGCTTTGAGGGTGGTCATGACGGGAGAGGTGAAGAAGAAGGTCGTGATCTACACCGACGGAGCTTGCTCGGGGAACCCGGGCCCCGGCGGCTGGGGCGCAATCCTCACCTATGGCAAGCATAGAAAGGAGATCTGCGGAGGCGAAGCCGAGACGACGAATAACCGAATGGAACTCCTGGCGGCCATTTCGGCCCTCGAGAGTTTGAAGCGGCGGAGTGAGGTCGAGCTCCATACCGACAGTGTCTACGTGAAGAATGGCATTACCGAGTGGATCCACGCCTGGAAGCGCAACGGCTGGCGCACGGCGGACAAGAAACCGGTGAAGAACCTCGATCTTTGGCAGCGTCTTGAGGAAGCGCGCTTAAGGCACAACGTACATTGGCGGTGGGTCAAGGGACACGCGGGCCATGCCGAGAACGAACGTGCCGACGAACTCGCCCGCCAGGGCATGGCTGAGTTCAAGTCCAGATCATCGGCGAAGGCAGATGCCAACTGAATGCCTGTTGGCGGGCTCGATTTCCGTTAACCACATAGCCCCTACTCTGCCGCGTTGCGACGAGCCGCTTCGAGGGCGGCGTGGGCCTCCTCCGCGCGCTCGAAGATGTGGGGCTGCAGCCCGCGCTTCGAGAGGGCTTCCTGCATCTTGAGGCGCAGGAAGGCACTCGTCGAGTAGCGCGCTGTTGTCTTGTAGTGATGTTCGAGCATGTACTGGATCATGTCCGCGTAATCGTCGTAGAGGTCCTCAGCGATGCGGCAGCCGTCGTGGTTGACGACTGAGTTGACACGCCTGCCGGCCTTCGTGCAGGCCTCGACGAGAACCTTCTTCAAGTCGGCCACGTCACTCTTCTTGCGTACGCTCCAGCCTTCGAGGTTGAGGAAGAGAATATTGCGCTCGGGATCGTAAGACACGCGCTCATGGAGCTTGAGGTTCATGAGCTCGCTCATGAGCTCCATCGGCTCCTCGCGGAAAATGCGGGCGTCCATGGGCTGCACTTTATTGATGATGGGTTTGAAGTCCATGTGGGCCAGGACATCGCGCTCGATATCGATCGCCAGGGCAACCTCGATAAGTTCCAGGCCGCCTTCGGTGAGCTGGAACACGCAGCGCTCGGTGACATAGATCACGGGCTGCAGTTTCGAAGCCGCATAAGGCCCGCTGAACGTAATCTGCTCGACGTTCTTGACAAACTTGCGCGCCTTTCCTTCCTTGACGATGCGAAGCTTGCCGTCCTCGACCGCAACCTCGAGGCCACCGGCGGTGAAGGTGCCCGCGAAGACGACGGCGCGCGAGTTTTGCGAAATGTCGATGAAGCCGCCACAGCCGTTCAGGCGGCCGCCGAACTTGCTCGTGTTGACATTGCCTTTCTCGTCCACCTCGGCGACGCCGAGACACGTAAGATCTAATCCGCCTCCGTGATAGAAGTCGAACATTACGTTCTGATCGATAATTGAGTCGGCATTGGCCGACGAGCCGAAACTCGAGCCGCCAGCCAGTACACCGCCGACAGCACCGGCTTCGGTGGTCATTGTGAGGTACGGTGTCACCTGCTCCTCGGCTGCAACGGCAGCCACCCCGTCGGGCGCGCCGACACCAAGATTGATGGCGCCGTTCAAAGGCAGCTCGAAAGCAGCGCGCCGGGCGATGATCTTGCGTTCGTCGAGCTCCATGCGCGGGATGTGATCGACCGGAACGCGAATGGCCCCCGACAAGGCCGCGTTATACATGACGCCGTAATTCATCCTGTGCATCTCGGGAGGATCAGCGACGACCACGCAGTCGACGAGGATGCCCGGCACCTTGACGTCCTTGGGTTTCAATGAGCCATGGGCGACGATGCGCTCGACCTGCGCAATGACGACGCCGCCATTGTTGTGAGCGGCCATCGCCTGTGCGAGGCAGTCGAGCGTGAGGGCTTCCTTTTCCATGCTGAGGTTTCCGGCCGGATCCGCGGATGTTGCGCGTATGAGCGCAACGTCGATCGGTGTTGCCTTGTAGAAGAGCCATTCGCGGCCATCGAACTCGACATGCTTGACGATATCCTCCTTGGTGATTTCATTCACCTTGCCGCCACCGAGACGCGGATCGACGTAGGTGTGAAGCCCGACCTTGGAGAAGAGGCCCGGCTGTCCCGAGGCGCACGAGCGATAGAGCTTCGAGATGATCCCCTGCGGAAGATTGTAGCCCTGGATCTTGTTCTGCTGGGCGGCTTCGGCGACTTTCGGCATGCGCCCGAAGTTGGCGGCGATGACGCGCGCCAGAAGTCCCTCGTGATGAAGCCGGCCGGTTCCGAGGCCTTTGCTGTCGCCGGCTCCGGCACACATGATGAGGGTCAAGCCCTTGGGCGCCTTCGTTTCGAGGTAGCGTTTCTCGAGCGCAGCATGGAGCATTTCGGGGATGCAACTTTGCACGAAGCCCGTGGTGCAGACGACGTCGCCATCTTTGATGAGCGCAATGGCCTG
>CAZSNH010000293.1:0-4538 GCA_964607855.1 uncultured Hyphomicrobium sp.
GGCGATGAGAAACTTGGTCGCGAATGGCGCACGCGGCATCAAAAGATGGAGGAAGAAGTAGAACAGGAAACCATGCACGATGTGGGAAGGCGTATACCAGTCCGTGATGTGTTGAGAGTTCTCGGCACTTTTGACGACGCCATGCCAGAGCTTGATTTCTCCGCAAGTGCAGATCGGCACCCGTCCCATCGCCCAAAGCGCCGCCGCCATCAGCAAAATGATGGCGAACACACCTAATATCAATTGCCCTTCGCTAGCCCTCGACTGTTCCACGCTTCTTTCCCCCTCGCTGCCAACCTTCCCATACTTCGTTCGAGCCGGAAAGACCGGCATTGGCCTTGCCTCGAATTTGGATCACCGATCGGCAAAAAATATTCTCTATCTCCAAACCGAAACTCCTGCTTCGGCGGCCCCGTAAACCCGGCCATCTCGCCGGAAGTAATGGGCTCTGCCCCAAGCCGGGCCGCCGCCCAACGACGCTACCGGATGCAGATGGCAATCGGAATTTATGCTTTCCATCAGGAGATAAACTCATGTCAAAATTCGCAAAAAGCCTCATGATCGCGGGTGCCTTGCTCGTTGCTGCACCGGCCTTCGCCAAGAACACGGTGATTGTCGGCGGTCAGGAGATGTACCCCTCAAAAACGATCGTCGAGAACGCGGTTAATTCCGCCGACCACACAACGCTCGTCGCGGCCGTCAAGGCCGCCGGCCTCGTCGAGACGCTTTCCGGAAAGGGTCCCTTCACCGTCTTTGCGCCGGCGAACTCGGCCTTCGCGATGCTGCCCGCTGGGACGGTCGAGACACTGCTTAAGCCTGAGAACAAGGACAAGCTCACCGGCGTGTTGACCTATCATGTCGTCGCTGGCCGATTGACGGCGAACGACATTCGCTGGTGGATCAAAAAGGGTCATGGCACCGCCGAGCTCAAGACTGTCGCCGGCGGCAAGCTCTGGGCGATGATGAACGGGCCGAACAACATCATCCTCAAGGATGAGAACGGCGGATGGTCGAACATCACGATCAGCGATGTCATGCAGTCGAACGGCGTCATCCACTCCGTCGACCGCGTGCTGCTGCCGAAGTCGTAAGGCAAGCGAAACAAGCAATAGTCCCTCGCCCCTCGCGGGTGAGGGACTGTTTTTCAGGCCACAATGTCGAGGGGCAAGGTCGCGGCCCGCATCGCTTCATAGCCGCGCGCAGCGAGGCGGCCGGACGAAGCATCCGCGACCATCACGATGCGGGTATTCGCATTGAGGATTGGCGGCTCGAGCCAGGGAAACTCGGCGTCGAATTCGGGCGCAACGCGATGCATGCGGCAGGCGCGCCCTGAGCTGTCGATGCCCCGCTCATGGCCTTGCCAATCGTGAGCCTGCCAGTGATTCGCCGCAACATGGGACCCGGTGAAAACGCGGGCTTCCGTTTCCGTGCGTTCGATGACGGCGGTTTCACTCGGCTTCAAGCCGGCGAGAGAGAAGATGGCCGGCGTAGAAATGGGCTCCTTTTCGAGCAAGCCCTTCGCATCAGCAAATGTTTCAGCTTCGTCAAATACCCGCCGAAGGAGGTGTGCCGGGGTTGGATGCGGCATCTTCCAAACGCGGCGGCGATTAGCGGCCCAGTCGAAATAGTAGAAGCCGAGAGCCTTGCGCATGGGCGCCTGATTGAGAGCCGCCGCAAACCGGTTCGGAGCAACGCCCGTTAGAACACCCGTGTAGCCCGGCCATGTGAGTGTCACGTAGGAGCCGGCCCTCGCAGTGACGCGCGCGGCAAGCACATTCGCGCCGAGACCCGGCGTCTTCCAGTCGAGCACGCGGATGAGGCGTGCGCTCGCATTGTCGGGGGAAGGCGCAACACGGCACGTGCAGCCCCACTCGTAGTTGACGGAAAAAAAGTACGCACCCGGCCGATCGAGGACGCGGGCGACCTCCGAGATTTCGTCGAGATGTGCATTGCTCCATTTCTCGAGCCACGCCTTGGAAACTCGGTCGAGCTGGCGCAATGCAACGGCCGGGACCCCCATTGTCGCGAGATCGAGAAGCGCATGCGCGCGCGCTTCGTGCGCTTTGAGCGTCTCGATGGGGAATCGGGCACTGCATTCGACAACCGGGATGGCCATCTGATGGGATCCCTCTGCCAATTGCGGCATCGCGCGCCGCTTTCTTAAATTGACCACTGTTCAAATGTCTCTGTGAATGGTTTCGTCAGCGGCTGAAGACTAACGCCAAATTGTGAGGAGAGATCGAAGCCTGCGCAAAAAGCCGGCGGCTCATCAAGGTTACCTATACGAGGTCACGCAACCCTGGCCCGATGGCACGGGCCCCTTGAGGCGCATGACGTTGACTTTCGGGTGCTTCTCGATAATAAAGCGGGCGCCAGCGTGGTGGTGACGTCCGCCACGCTCGAAGAGCGCTGCCCGAGGCTCTGGTTGGACTTTGATCCAACCCATTGAAAGTCCGCTTCTTTTAGCGGCGCCACAGGGCGCGGACGAGAACCCTAGAGCGCGTAGACCGCGCGGAAAGAGGCTAAATTCATGTTCGCTGTCATCAAGACGGGCGGCAAGCAGTATCGTGTCGCCAAGGACGACGTCCTCACCGTCGAAAAGATCGACGGGGAGGCCGGAAAGAAAATCGAATTCACCGAAGTGCTGATGGTGGGCGAAGGCGCCTCGGTAAAGGTCGGCAAGCCGAACGTCTCGGGCGCCAAGGTCACCGCCGAGCTTGTCGAGCAAACGCGTGGCCCCCACCTCATCGCCTTCAAGAAGCGCCGGCGCAAGAACTCGCGCCGCAAGCGCGGCCATCGCCAGGATCTGTCGACGGTCCGCATCACCAGCATCACCGGCGCCTAAGGGCGGGCCGCACAAAAGGACAGCAACGTCATGGCACAAAAGAAAGCAGGCGGCTCAACACGTAACGGCCGCGATTCAGAGAGCAAGCGCCTCGGAATCAAACGCTTCGGCGGAGAACGCGTGATCCCCGGCAACATCCTCTGCCGCCAGCGCGGAACGCAATGGCACCCGGGCACCGGCGTCGGCATGGGCAGCGACCACACCATCTTCGCGCTCGAGGAAGGCAAGGTCGAGTTCAAGACGAAATCCAAGGGCCGGGTTTATATTTCTGTTGTCTCTGACAAGACATAATTCCGTTGCACCAACCGGTGCCAATCCAAATGAGGGGGAGATGGGGCGCCATCTTCCCCTTTTTCGTTGTCCTCGCCAGCGTAGAGCGGCAAATTCGGTCCCATGAAAAGCCAGCGTCTCACATATCGGGAGATCACATACGCCGACGCGGCGCGGATCGCGCGTCTCGCCGGCGAATGGGACGTCGCGTGCATGACCGCTCGCATCCCCTATCCCTACACGCTCACCCAGGCGCATCAGTGGATCGGCACCATCGGTAATGATGAATTCGTCCGTGCCATTGAGCTCAACGGCGAACTTATCGGCGCTGTTGGTTACGTGCGTGCCGATAACGGCTCGGCCGAGATCGGCTATTGGCTCGGCAAGCCGTGGTGGGGACAAGGCTATGCATCGGAAGCCGCAGAAGCCCTTGTCGCCTACTGCTTCGCCAAGGAAGGCTTCGAGCGCCTTACCTGCTGCCATTTCCTCGATAACGTCGCCTCCCAGCGCATCATTAAGAAACTCGGTTTCCGGCTCGTCGGTCCGTGCGTCGCCTGGTGCGAAGCCCGTGGCAGCGAGATACCGACGCTTCGATACGTGCGCCGTCGCCCCATGCTCATGCGCTTCCGGAGGCGCGCCGCATGAAATTCCTCGACCAAGCGAAAATCTACGTCAAGGCCGGCGACGGCGGAGACGGCTGTGTGGCGTTCCGGCGCGAAAAATTCATCGAGTTCGGCGGACCATTTGGCGGCGATGGTGGTAAGGGCGGGGATGTGTGGGCCGAATGCACCGCGAACCTGAATACCCTCATCGACTATCGCTATCAGCAGCACTTCAGGGCTGAGCCAGGCGGCAAGGGCATGGGCAAGACGCGCGCCGGCGCCAACGGAAAAGACGTGGTGATCAAGGTTCCGCCCGGCACGCAGATCTTCGAGGAAGACGGCAAGACCATGATTGCCGATCTCACGAAACCCGGGGAGCGCGTGTTGATCGCGCGCGGCGGCAACGGCGGCTTCGGCAACGCACACTTCAAGAGCGCGACAAACCAGGCCCCCCGCCATGCCAATCCGGGGCAGAAAACGGAAGAACTGACGATCTGGCTCAGACTGAAGCTGATCGCGGATGCCGGACTCGTCGGCCTCCCAAATGCCGGAAAATCGACATTCCTCGCCGCCGTATCGGCTGCCAAGCCAAAGATTGCCGATTACCCATTCACGACCCTGCATCCGAACCTCGGGGTGGTGCGCGCGGGACAGACGGATTTTGTGCTTGCCGACATTCCCGGCCTCATCGAAGGCGCTCACGAAGGCGCCGGTCTCGGCGACCGATTCCTCGGCCATGTCGAACGCTGCCGCGTTCTCTTGCATCTCGTCGACGCCACGAGCGAGGACGTCGCCGCCGACTACAAGGCCGTTCGGCGCGA
>CAZSNH010000294.1:0-4519 GCA_964607855.1 uncultured Hyphomicrobium sp.
CGCCGCCCCCAACCTGATGCCAAGAAAGCGCTGCCGAAGTCCCCGCTCGTGTCGTCCGACGGCCCGGCCATGCTTACGGTTACGCTTCCCGTGGATAACATTCTGCGCCGGCTGGAGCGCAAGGACATCCCGCACGCACGCTCGACCGACGCAGGGGGCTATCTCTGTAACGCGGTACTCTATCATTCACTGCGTCTCGCCCGCCGCACGTCACCGCGCGGCCATGCCGGATTCGTGCACATTCCGCCGACCCTCGAGAGGGGGAAAAGCTCGCCAGGGCCTGCCGTTCTGTCCTGGGAGAGGGCGCTCGAAGGTGCGGTTGCCATCGTCGAGACGGCGCTCGATGCCTAACCTCTACGGCTCTCTGCAGTAGGGTTAATGCTGCCTCTGGCGCACCTCTTGCTTTGGAAGTCTCACTCCAAGACCTGAGGTGCCCCCATGACGGTAGACCGGAGAACGTTTCTCAGCGCTGGCTTCGCAACCGGAGCCGCCCTCACCGGCGTTCCCCTTTCCGCCGAAGCCGGGCCGCGCAGCGCGAAAAAATCGGAAGGCCTCTCTCGCACCCATGCTCCCGACGCCGATAAGGATGATCATTCAAGCGACCTTCAAATCCTCATCGACGCCGCTGCGGCTCAGAACGCTACGGTTCATTTGGCCCCCGGCCGGTTTCGGATCTCGAACCTTTCCCTCAGGAGCGGCACCCGTCTCATCGGATCGGGGCCCTCGACCGTCCTCGAATTCCGTGGCGGGAATGCGTTCATCAGAGCCGAGGACTCACGCGAGATTGAAGTGGCCGATCTGAGCATCGACGGGCGGAACCTCTCCCCCGATCCGGATCAGGCCCCCTCCCTTCTCGCGCTCACAGATTGTCAAAACACCACCCTGCGCAATCTCACGCTCCGGGCGAGCCTGGTGCACGCCATCTCCCTAGAGCGCTGCTCCGCTCTCATTACAGATTGCTCAATCAGTGACATCGAAAAGAGCGGAATCTTTTCCGTTGACGGCGCAGGGGTCGACATCCGCCACAACAGGATCACGCGCTGCGCCAACAACGGAATTCAGGTGTGGCGCTCGGAGACAGGCGAGGACGGCTCCGTGGTTTTGAATAACCGCATCGAACACATTGCTGCTAAGTCTGGCGGCAGCGGTGAGAACGGTAACGGCATCAACATCTTTCGTGCTGCCGGCGTGCTCGTGAGCGGCAACCGGATCACGGATTGCGCCTATACGGCTGTTCGCGCCAATGCCGCCTCCAATATACAGATCGTTTCCAATTCCTGCGCGCGCCTCGGCGAGGTTGCGCTCTATGCCGAATTCGGCTTCGAAGGCGCGCTCATCGCCTCCAATATCGTTGATGGAGCCGCGAGCGGCATTGCCGTCACCAACTTCAACGACGGTGGCCGGCTCGCCGTCGTGCAAGGCAACCTCATCCGCAATCTCTTCCGGCGCGAGTTCGAGGCCCGCGACAAGCGCGGCGTCGGTATCAGCATTGAAGCGGACAGCCTGGTGACAGCAAATGCGATCGAAAATGCGCCGACGGCGGGCATACTGGTAGGCTGGGGACGCTATATGCGCGACTGCGTAGCCACACAGAACCTCATTCGCAACGCAGCCTGCGGCATCCTCGTCAGCTCCGACCCTGAGGCCGGCCAGTGTCTCATCGCCCACAACATGATCTCGGGCGCGAAGTTTGGCGCCATCCGCGCCATGGACGGAAGCGGTGATCCCATCGGGCCCGATCTCGCTCGCGAGGGGCGCGACGGCGGACGGGTGAAGATATCCGGGAATCTATCTGCCTAGATGGCGTACTTTTCAAACCAGCCGAGCCCTTCGGCCGTTTTTCCTCGCGGCTTGTATTCGCATCCGATCCAGCCTCGGTAGCCGGTCGCATCGATCAAATCGAAGATCCTCGCATAATCGAGTTCGCCCTTGTCAGGCTCGCCGCGGTCGGGCGGCGAAGCGCACTGGTAGTGGCGCGTGATGTCCTTGAATTCTGCGATGGCTTCTTCCACGCCTCCTTCCATGGTGTGGCGGTGGTAGAGATCGAACTGCAAGCCCACGTTGGGCTCGCCGACTTCGGCGATGATCTCTCGCGCCGTCTCGGTGTGGGAGAGGAAGTATCCTGGAATATCCCGCGTATTGATGGGCTCGATCAGAATGTCGATGCCACTCCCCTGCGCCCAAAGGGCGGCGAGGCGGATGTTGCTAACATAGAGATCGCGTTGCGCCCCATGCTGCTCGAGGCCAGCCATTACATGCAGTCTCTTGCATTCGAGCGCTTCCGCGTATCGCAGCGCCAGATCGACGGCAGACGCATATTCGTTGGCCCGGTTGGGAAGAGCCGCGAAGCCACGCTCGCCCTTATCCCAATGGCCGGGTGGCAGATTGAAAAGCACTAGTTCCAATCCATTCTCGTCGAGACGTGCCTTGATGTCCTGGGCCTTGTAGGCATAGGGAAACATGAACTCGACGCCCTTGAAACCGGCGTCAGCCGCGGCTCTGAACCGGTCGAGAAACTCGAGCTCAGTGAAAAGAAAGCTCAGGTTGGCGGCAAATCTTGGCATGACAATCCTCAATCGAGAGCGGGCTTGGTCCGGCGCAGCTGCTTGACCTTCGAACGATGCGCCTTGGTCTCGCGACGGCGCATTTTCTGCGCTCGCGACGGCTTCGTGGCAATGCGGGGTTTGGGGGCCTCGAACGCTTGAGCGAGGAGGTTGCTCAACCTCTCTCGCGCGTCTTCACGATTGCGCTCCTGCGTTCGGTGACGCTCGGCGCGGATCACGAGGATGCCCTCCTCAGTAAGCCGCCGCCCGGCGAGGCGCCTGAGGCGCGCTTTTACATCGGCGGACAGCGATGTGCTCCTGGACACATCGAACCTGAGCTCCACGGCTGTCGAAACTTTGTTTACTTTCTGCCCGCCGGGACCGGACGCGCGCACGAACCGCTCCTCGATCTCCCCTTCGTCGATCACAATATCGGCCTTGATCCGCATGTCATGTCTTCCGATCAGCTGATCCGGCGGCGGAAATCGGAAATGATTTCGCGCGCTGAGTTGTGCCCCGGAACTCCGGACACGCCCCCTCCGGGATGCGCCCCCGAACCGCACAGATAGAGCCGCTCCACCGGCAGCCGGTAGTTGGCGTAGCCGAGAACGGGGCGCAACGAGAAAAGCTGGTTGAGCGAGAGCTGGCCGTGGAAGATGTCGCCGTCGACGAGACCCATGCGCTCTTCGAGATCGAGGGGTGAGAGCAGCTGGCGCCCGAGGATCGATGACTTGAAGTTCGGCGCATGGCGCGTGATGGTGTCTATGACGAGATCCGCGAAGCGCTCCTTCTCCGATGGGTCGGCCCACGAGCGCGGTGCGGGCAGGTGCGGGGCCACATGCTGGACAAACAAACTCGCGACATGTTTGCCTGGTGGCGCCAGCGTGTTGTCGAGAATGGTGGGGATGAGAAGCTCTACGATGGGCTCGCGCGACCAGCCCTCGAGGCGCGCCTCATGGTACGCCCTTTCGAGGTAGCTCATGGATGGGGCAATTATGATGCCGGAACCATGATGCGGCTGCGCCGTCTTTCCAGGCAGGCATGTGAAGTCTGGCAGTTCAGATAAGGCCACGTTCATGCGGAACGAAGCCGATCCCGACTGAATACTGAGAAAGCGACGGCGCAACTCCACCGCCACCTTGTCTTCGGGGATTAGATCGCGAAAGAGCAGCTTGGGCGGTACGTTTACGGCAACGGCGCGCGCCGAAATCGTTTCGCCGGACGCGAGCTGAACACCCATTGCCCTGTTCCCGTCGATGAGAACTTTCTCCACGCACGCATTGGTGCGTATGACGACCCCGTGGGTCTCCGCCGCGCGCGCCATGGCCTGTGTAACGGCTCCCATGCCGCCCACCGCATGACCCCAGACCCCCTTCTTGCCGTTGACCTCTCCAAAGCAGTGATGAAGAAGAACGTAGGCCGTACCCGGAGTCGACGGCGCCGCATAGGAACCGACGATACCGTCGAACGCAAAGGCCCCCTTGACGACATCGCTCTCAAACCACTGCGCGAGATAGTCAGCTGCACTGAGCGTGAAGAGATCGGCGAGGAGGCGTTGATCGTCGAGCGACAATCCATAAAGCCGCCGGCCTAGTCCTGCGTGACGGATAACCTCCCAAAGACCACCGCCCGCGTTTGGTGGCGTGCGAAGGACGAGATCGCGCAGTAGATCGGCGGCGCGCTCGAGAGCGGCATCGTAGGCGGAAAGTTTGTCCGCATCGGTCTTCGAGAAAGAGGCGACCGATTTGTACCGTGCCGCCTTATCCGAATAGGGCATCACGAGAGAGCGCTTGTCGTCGATCGGCCAGAAATTTCCAGCGGGCCGCTCGAGGATCTTGAGACCATGGCGATGAAGCTCGAGGTCCTGGATGACCTTGGGATTGAGAAGGCTCACCGTGTAGGCGGCCACCGAATTGCGAAATCCGGGAAAGAACTCCTCGGTGATTGCAGCGCCCCCCACGACGCTGTTCTTTTCA
>CAZSNH010000295.1:0-4506 GCA_964607855.1 uncultured Hyphomicrobium sp.
TCCTCTGCCCTATAGCGTGCGGCCACAAACGAGTCGGTCGCTGGGTCCCATAACTCATAGTCCGCTCCGTTCAAGATGCCGACCAGGGCATCGCGCCGGCTGCGCACAACACTGTCCAACCCAAAGCCAAACTCCGACGTACAGATCTCTTCGGCATATGTGGGGCTGACAGCGGTCAACACATTGACCTCGTTACTGAGCATTCCGCTCATCGCAGCGCCTGTGCTGTTCTGGGTCGGATTAGCTGACGAAGTGGGATCTGTCCCAGCCGACCGGGTCCTGCTCCAGCTTTGCCTTTTCGTCATCACTCCTGCAGCTATTGGAATGTGGATCGGTGACCGCTTTGAGGACGCTATCCGTCCGTGGCTGCGCCCCTTGCGATCTGCGTCGCTCGCAATGCTGTCAGCCCTGCTTCTGTTCTCAATCCTCGAACTGCGCGCAACGCTTGCCGCCGGCATTTCAGAGCTGTTTTTCGCTGCAGCGCTGTTCGTCGCGTGTGCCATGCTGGTCGGATATTTCATCAGCTACGCCGTACCTTCCGCCGAGCGACCGGTTGTTGTGATTGAGACAACGGTGCGCAACATCCCAGTTGCCATTCTAATAGGCTCGGGTCTTGCAGGAGACGCTGAACTCGTATCCTTCCTTGCCTGCTACCTGCTGGTGGAAATCACCGTTCTCGTTCCTTATGCTGCCTGGGTGCGCCACTCGCGGGGAACCGTGCCCTTAGGATCTGCGCCGCATGCGGGGAAGTAGGTCAAATGAATTGTGATGAAGGGGAGATCGAGGCGATCCGGCGGCAAGAACGGCTGGTGAGTCTGCGGTTTCTAATCTTGTGGGCGCTCTATGCCCTTGCGTTCGGAATGGCTGCATTCGCGGCCGGGCAACTGCGAGCGGCTTCCACGGACAAGTCGCCCTATGCGGGTTACGGCGCTTTGGTCTACGTCGGCTCAGAGTCCTGCGCCGGATGCCATGCCGCCGAGCACCGGGACTGGATCGGGTCACAGCACAAGGCCGCCATGCAAGAGGCGAGCGAGCAGACGGTGCTTGGCGACTTTGGCAACGTCACTTTCACAAAGGACGGCGTCGAAAGCACCTTCTTTCAGAGAGACGGCAAATACTGGGTCCGCACTGATGGTCCCGACGGCAAGCTCGACGACTTCGAAATTCGCTACACGTTCGGCGTCGCGCCCCTCCAGCAATATCTCATCGAATTGCCGGGCGGCAGGCTCCAGGCCCTTGGGATAGCGTGGGATGCGCGCCCAAAAACCGAAGGCGGGCAGCGTTGGTATCATCTTTATCCCGATCGCAAACTTTCGGCCGGGGATCCGCTGCACTGGACCGGTATCGATCAAAACTGGAACTACCAGTGCGCCTACTGCCACTCGACGAACCTCAAGAAAAATTTCGATCCCGTGGGCAACACCTTCAAGACCAGCTGGTCCGAGATCAGCGTGGGGTGCGAGGCCTGCCATGGGCCCGGATCCGGTCATATCGCATGGGCCTCGTCGCCAAACGGGCGCGACGGCGGTGCCAAGGGGCTTGCTGTAGGTTTCCACGAGCGCCGCGGCATTACGTGGTCGGTGGCTGCCGATGGTAAACCCTTCCGGTCCGCGCCACGATCGACAGCAACCGAGATCAACGTCTGCGCCAAGTGTCACTCGAGGCGCCAACAGTTCGCCGATGATGTGCAAACACCAGAGCGACTGTTCGACGCCTTCCGCCCGTCGCATCTTCAGGACGGCCTCTACTATGCGGACGGGCAGCAGCGCGACGAGGTTTATACGTACGGTTCATTCGTGCAAAGCAAAATGCATGCCGCCGGCGTGACATGCTCCGATTGCCACAATCCCCACACCGGAAAGCTGCGTCAGGCCGGGAATGCGATCTGCACCCAATGCCACGCACCTGAGCGGTTCGATGCCGCGAGCCATCACCGGCACATGCCGGGCTCGAAGGGCGCAGAATGCGTCGCCTGCCATATGCCGACGACGACGTATATGGGCATCGACGAGCGACACGACCACTCGATGCGCATTCCGCGGCCGGACCGGTCGATAACTCTGGCCACACCCAATGCGTGCAATGACTGCCATACAGACAAAACCGCGGCGTGGGCCAGGGACGCCATCAAGGGTTGGTTTCCAACACCCAAGCCAGGCATGCTGGATTTTGCAGTGGCTTTTGATCTCGGGGATCGTGGCGCCGCCGGAGCACAGGAGGCGCTGCGCGGTATCATCCAGAGCGCAGAAAGCTCGCCAATCGCGGTCGCGAGTGCCTTGGATCGCATGGTCCGCTTCCCGTCGCTTGCTACGCTCGCCAACGCTACACAGCATCTGCGCCACGCTGACCCTGCCGTTCGCTCGGCCGCACTTTCGGTTGTGGCCGGCGCTGATCCGCAGACGCGCAGGCAGCTGTTGACACCCCTTCTCAAAGATGAGGCCCGAACAGTTCGCATGGACGCTGCCCGTGCGCTGGCGGGTCCCGCCGAAGCCGGCTTGTCGGCCGAGGAGCGGACAGCTTTCAAAGCAGCGCTCGAGGAGTATGTCGCAGCGCAACTGTTCAACGCCGAGCGGCCGGAAGCCCACGCCAACCTCGGCTCACTCCATCGCGATCGCGGGCAGATTGAGCAGGCGCGAGCGGCGTTCGAAAAGTCGATTGCGATCGATGCGACGTTCGTTGTCGCGGCTATTTCTCTTGCTGATCTGTTGAGAGAAGCGGGTGACGAGAGTGCCGCTGAGGCGGTTTTGCGCAAGGCTCTTTCGTCCAATGCCAACTCGGGGCCGATCCAGCATGCACTCGGTTTGAGTCTCATTCGTCAGAAGCGGACCAGCGAGGGCGTCGAGCAGCTGACGAAGGCGGCCGAAAGCTCTCCCGACGAGCCGCGTTTCGCCTATGTGCTGGGCGTTGCTCTTCACGATACGGGCAAGCAGGCCGAGGCGATTTCGGCTCTGAGGAACGCCGTGGCCCGTCACCCTTATGACCGTGACCTGCTGTGGGTGCTCGCCTCCTACGAGGTTCAGAATGGCGATCAGTCCGCTGCGCTTCAGCGCGTGCAGCTATTGACGGAGCTGGAGCCGGAGCGGCACGATTACGCCGAGGCGTTCGCATCTCTTAAACGACAGGCGAGATAGAAATCCCGGAACATAGTGTCAGTGCTTGCACACCGCCCGTTCTCGCCAATTGGAAAGTGCAATCGCCGATAGCCAAACCGGCGCCGTTCCGCCCCAAGTTCTCGAACTCTTGGGCGGTAGGGCGCAATTTGGACGGCGGGGGACGCGCTATAGCCAGCCGCCAGGAACTCCTGCGGTCAGCTGTAGTGCAGGATCTCCACGATGCCTCAAAGCAGGTTGAAGTCTGCTAGTTGAAGTGGAGCGGAAGCGCCACGGACGCGACAAGAAGGCTAAAATGATATGGTCGGCCATGGATCGAATCTCTACGAGTCGCTGGACGGTCTGCCATGAGTATTGCAGCTGCGTTGGGCAGCTTTGGGTCAGACTCGCCCTGCCACATCTAGCGAAGGACAGAAAACATCCGAGAGCGGACTTCAACGTCGGAGGTCATTGCTACTGAGCTGCAATCGGAGACACTTTTCCTCTGACTCTGCCTGTCTAGGTTCGAATCCTAGTCCCCCAGCCAATGAAAT
The DNA here is from genome assembly GCA_964607855.1 of uncultured Hyphomicrobium sp. Taxonomy (GTDB): domain Bacteria; phylum Pseudomonadota; class Alphaproteobacteria; order Rhizobiales; family Hyphomicrobiaceae; genus CAZSNH01. The sequence goes on from CAZSNH010000295.1 coordinate 3,644, forward strand.
GAGCAACTTAGCGGCCTTCAAAACCACTTCGAATTGCTCCGGCGTACCGCGCGCGTACCGTCTAGGCCTGCTCTTTTGGTGCTTCAACGGACGTTGTCGCATCTACATGGTTCCGCTCGATGCCCGTGGGTTTTCGCCACGCGTGGCCGCGGCTCGGAAAAGCCGGTCAAGCGGATCGACAAGCGCGGTGCCAGGTGTGCTCGTGACCCTAAGGGGAGTGTTAGCCGATACCCTCTACGATCTTCCCGGTCCCATCGCAGCGCTCGCATGGCTCTTCGGTCGGCTTCCCCGTCTTCTTGTCGATCTGTTTTCCGGTGCCATGGCATTCAGGGCAGATGTCCTCGCCTGTGCCGGGCGTGCCGGGTTCGGGATCGTCATCCGGCGTGTGATGCCGCTTTGGGTCTCTCGATGTCATGCGGGTCTCCTAGTTCATTAGGACTTCTAATTGCGTGCTGTCTCCGGCCACAGGGACCTCAACTCGTCGGGGAGCTGTCGCACCACCTGAGCGATCTCGCCCGGATCGCAATGGCGCGCGAGCAGAGAGAATACCGTCGTCACTGCCCATTCGACTGGGAAGGTGTAAGGAAGAATCTCCTTGGTGAGCTCATCGAGAAACACCTCCTTTGATCGAATCTTGCGCGGCACCTTGTGGGGCTGCCAACCCTCGAAGTAGAGACCGCGCACAATGAGTGGCATTTGAGCCCCGAGGTCGACGGCCTCCTCGAGCGTGAGGCGATCGCGCAGCTGGTGCAGGACAGTCCGCAGCACGTGGTAAGCTGCATTCTCGTCGGCAAGCTCTCCTTTGTCTTTGATTTCCTTCAGCCCCTCTTGAAGTGTCTGAACGGCGTGTGCCACAGGTGCCG
>CAZSNH010000296.1:0-4501 GCA_964607855.1 uncultured Hyphomicrobium sp.
AAGCCTTCACTGCGGCGTCTACGCAATACCATTTCACTCTACTCTTACTGACTGACCCAACCTCGGGGTGCACCAGCTTACAGGCACACACCGCGAGAAAACGCATGCTTTCCGCGGTTAACGAAACGTAAATCGGGGATGGTTAATCTTCCGTTAATAAAGATCCGCCAGTCTGACCACATGGCGTTGTCTGACGATACTTCGACATTTGGGCGAACGGAAGTCGGGACTTTGCACCAGCAAAGCCGAGTTGGAGCTACGACCGCCCCGATCTCGGAGTGTGATGCCAAATAGACTCGGCGACTTGAAAAAATGATTTTTCCGTCCCGGTGCTGTCACCACTTGCGCTGCACGAATCCGGGGCCACGTGTATCGTTGGGTGAGTGTGCTTTGCATTCTGCACCGTGACTGGAGGTCGAAAATGTCCGGGATAGTTTCCTGCCGGCTGGCATCAATTGGAACGGCAATGGCAGTTATTGCCCTCGCGGCCATCGTGACTGTCAAGCCGATCGCTGCCGAGCCTGCCGACATCGCAGGATCTTGGAGCGGCGGCGGCTCGGTCACATTTCCGAGCGGCTCGCGCGAAAAGGCCCGCTGCCGGGCGACTTTCAGCAAAGTCTCCGACAGCTACTATAAGGTGAGCGCAACATGCGCCACGCCCTCCGGCAAGGTCGCGCAGAGTGCCAGTGTGAAGCGTACAGGTGCCAACTCGTTTATCGGCAGCTTCCGGAACACCGACTACAATATGGAAGGCACAATCCATATTTCTGTACAGGGAAACAGTCAAAATGTAACGCTCACGAGTTCACAAGCCTCGGCATCTCTGCGGCTGAGCCGCTAGAATTTTGAAAAATCCACCCCGGCCGCAGGCCAATGGGGCAGATGCTGCTGTCACTGAGCCGTGCCTAATTGAGAGGGCTCTTAGATGATGTATTCAAGAAGAATTATGGCTCACGCCCTGACCAGCACTGCACCGCTTCGCGCGTGGCTCACTCTCAGCGTGCTCGTGGCGGTCCTGCTCGGCGCGATGGCGATCGCGGCTCGAGCCGCCGAACTCGCCGGCACGTGGAACGGAGGCGGCACCGTGACATTCCTATCAGGCAGTAAGGAGAAGGCCCGCTGCCGTGCGACTTATGTGAAAAAGTCAGCCGTGGTCTACGGGGTAACGGCAACCTGCGCCACGCCCTCGGGCCGCGTCACGCAAGCGGCGCGCCTCAAGAAGGTCGGGCCCAACAGCTATTCGGGCAGTTTCTACAATCAGGAATATGACACGTCGGGCACGTTCTACGTTGCCGTCCGAGGCAGGATCCAGAACGTCAGTATCACGGCTACCAAGGGCTCGGCTCGAATGACGCTGCGCCGCTAGAGGCTCTGCGCGCCGGACAACAAAACGCTCTGCGATCAGGATCTGATCCCCTTCCTCGGACAGTAGTTTGAGAGGAGCACGCCTAGCGCGTCGATCCCCTTCTCGAAGTTTTGCTCGGCATATAAGAGTGCCATCTTGTTCGATGGCTTGAGAGCCCCCGTGCCGCGCTCGATGCAGTCCTGCTCAGAAATCTCTAGTGATTCCCCGCCTGCCCGACAGCTTGCGTACATGCCCGATGGGTCGAGATCGAATGAGTAACTGTATCCCTCGTGCCGGTAGACCTCCCCGATGCCTTCCAAGCGCATGCGGGCCGCTTTCTGGTCGGGTAAAAGTTCCTTCTCTGTCCGTTTCAGATCGAGATTGGCGAGCGTAAAGACGTCCTTGGCCAGAATGAAATCGCGCGCCCTGCCATCCCGCCAAGTGGCGCGTATCTCGCGAACGATCTCGACTTTGCAGAGCCCCGGATCGAGGATCTTGAGGGAGGCGTGGCAATAGTCGCCGTCGGCCGTGAGCGCAATATGCCGGCAGATGAAAGTTTCGGGATCCTTGTAAGCGAACTCGTTCTCAAAAAAGACGACGGAGAGGAGAATTTCGAAACTGCTGGCAACTGCAATAGATGCCGGAGCCAGCGCGAACGCCAATCCGGCGAAAAAGCGGCGCAGTCCTCGCCTTTGTCGCATTGTTCGTCCTCGCTTGCGGTTCGAAGCGCCACCGACCCGGCTCCCAAACGAGCAACCAGCCCCACATGAGGCCAGGACACTAAACCTCAAAGAAGGGGGATCTGATCGCCCCTACGCAGAGGTCTTCGGAAGAGGTCTCTTCTCAGAGCGGCGTGTTCCACATTCAATCCCAGGCGCCGGATTGCCTGGCGAAAGCGCATTGCGATCTGCTTCGCGTAGGGTCCACTACCGCGCTGGCGCACACCGAATTCCGGCCGGTAATCCTCGCCGCCATGCATGTCCTGCAGGAGATGGATGATCCGATTGGCGCGCTCTGGATAGGTTTCGCTAAGCCATTCCCGGAAAAGACCTTTGATCTCGAGTGGCATGCGAAGAAGCACATATCCAGCTTCCTGCGCTCCAGCCTCCGCTGCGGCCTCGAGCATGCGCTCGATCTCGCTATCGTTCAGGGCTGGAATGATAGGCGCCACCATGACACCAATGGGAATTCCGGCCTCCCGCAGGAGCCTTAAGGCCTCAAGCCGCTTCGGGGGTGTGGAAGCCCGCGGCTCCATCGCCCGCGCCAAGCGCCGATCGAGCGTCGTGATCGAGATTGCCACTTTGGCGAGACCTCGTGCGGCCATACGCGAGAGAATATCGATATCCCGGGTGACTAGAGCCGATTTGGTGACAATGCCGACCGGGTGACCCGTTCTCTCGAGCACCTCGAGGATAGACCGTGTGATCCGATATTGGCGCTCGATTGGCTGATAGGGGTCCGTGTTGGTTCCAAGAGCCATTGTTTCCGGTTCGTAGCGCGGATTTGCGAGTTCCTGCTCGAGAAGTGCGGCCGCATCCGGCTTGGCGTAAAGTTCACTCTCGAACTCGAGGCCAGGCGAATGACCGAGATAGGCGTGGGTCGGGCGTGCATAGCAATAAATGCAACCATGCTCGCAGCCCCGATATGGATTGATCGACCGGTCGAAGGAGATATCCGGACTTTGGTTACGCGTGATGATCGTGCGCGTGGAATCGACATGCACATTGGTCTTGAAGGCCGACAGCTCGGCAGCGCTCTCCCATCCATCATCGTAGATTTCGCGAGTTTCGCGCTCGAAGCGCCCGCTCGCATTGGAGCAGGCGCCCCGGCCCCGCCGACGGTCACGATCGACACCCGTCTCACAGGTATTTTCGGGTAGAGCCATCGCCGCCTCCTCTCCCGCTCCTCTAACATGTCCATAAGAACAAATAAAGAACAAATATTTTGTTCTGAACACGCTTGGCGCAACCGGGCGACACGTGTCAGTGAAACTGTATGATCTCGGTCGTCATTCCAACGCTCAACTCGGAACGCGATCTCGGACCCGCCCTTGCGGCGCTCATTCCTGCCGCGGTCGACGGGCTCGTCCGGGATGTCGTAATTGCGGACGGGGGCTCAACGGACCGAACTCTGAAAATTGCGGAAGGATCCGGCGCCGAGATCGTCACCGCCCGCCGCGGCCGAGGCTTTCAGCTTGCCGCTGGGGCGGAGCGGGCCAAGTGCGCCTGGCTTCTTTTCTTGCATGCCGATTCCGTCTTGCAGGCCGGTTGGGAAACGTCAGCAGAAACCTTCATCGCCCGAAGCGAGCGCGGGGATCCGAAGGCTGGAGCGGCCGCTTTTCAATTTGCACTGGACGACACGGGTCTGGCACCACGGCTCCTCGAGCACCTCGTTGCTCTCAGGTCGCGATTTCTGAAACTCCCCTATGGGGATCAGGGGCTTCTCATCTCGCGACGGCTTTACGAGGCCGTTGGCGGCTACGCACAAGTCCCCATCATGGAAGATGTCGATCTTGTCCGGCGCCTGGGGCGCAAGCGCATCACCATCCTGGACGCCAAGGCCTTGACCAGTCCCGAACGCTTCCGCCGCGATGGCTATTTGCGCCGCTCTGCAAAAAACCTGTTGTGCCTTTCTCTTTATTATTGGGGGTTTCCTCTTGAGCGCATCGAGCGCATTTACACCGGGCGCAGGGCATGAAGGGCCATCTCGTCATCATGGTCAAAGACCCGCAAGCGGGCCGGGTGAAAACCCGCCTCGCCCGCCAGACCGGTTTGTCGGCTGCCACCGCATTCTACCGCCACACATTGTCTGCGTTGGTGGCGCGCCTCGATCGCCCCTGTCGGTGGCGGACCGTGCTTGCCGTCAGCCCCGATACCGCCATTAAGAGCCGCTCTCTGCCCCCCCGCACGCTGCGATGGCCTCAAGGAAGTGGCGATTTGGGGTGCCGGATGCAGCGCGTTATGGATGCCCCCGTCCGGGGCCCCATTGTGATCGTAGGGTCAGACATCCCCGGGATCACCGCGTCGCACATCGAGGCGGCGTTCCGTGCGTTGGGGAACCACGATGCCGTATTTGGGCCAGCGCCGGACGGCGGCTTTTGGCTCGTTGGGCAGAGGCGGCGCCCGCGGCGCCTCTCAGCCTTCAGAAATGTCCGCT